>SCRB01000787.1 GCA_004299545.1 Rhizobiaceae bacterium | reverse complement strand
CGATCCACGAGAAAGCGTGCTTTCCGGTTTGCCGCAGCAGTTCGAATGCTTCTTCCGCTTCCCCCACGCGCGAGGTGAAATCCTGTGCCTTCGTCATATCGACAAGGTCGGGGCGGAAATGCAGCATCAGCGACGTCTCGATGGCACCGCCATGGATGCCGTGGCGCTGTTCGAGCGGCGGAAACATGCCTTCCGGCCAAGCGTGACGCTCCCAATTCGTCTTGACGGCAAGCATGGCGAAACGCACGCGCCATTCGCGCGTGACGATCCCCATGATTTCCTCGTTGCCGCCATGGGAGGTGACAATGACGATCTTGCGGATGCCGGCCCGTGCGATCGATGCGCCGAGTTCCGTCCAAGCCTCGATCAGGAGGGAAGGGGGGAGCGTCAGCGTGCCCGGCGCATAAAGATGCTCGTTCGACTTGCCGATCGCCTGGATCGGCAGGATGCGCACGTCCATTTCCTGTGGAATGAGCGAAATGGCCGTGTCGAGCATGCCTTGCATGATCGCCGTGTCGGTTGAAACCGGCAGGTGCGGGCCATGCTGCTCCGTCGCCGCGACCGGCAGCACGGCGATGACGGCGTCGGGATCGAGCGCTTCGAACGCCGTCGTGGGAGAATCGCCCCACCAGATTTGCCTTTGTGTCCCAGCCATATGGCGCGCTTTTCTGTGCCCTGCGCGTGACTACATCACAGCGCCGATTTGCCATGGCACGAACTCGTTGTCGCCATAGCCGAGCTTTTCGGATTTGGTACGCTTGCCGGACGCCACGGCCAAAATCTCCTTGAAGATTTCCTGCCCCTTCTCCTCCAGCGTGACGCCGTCGAGGATATCGCCGCAATTGATGTCCATGTCCTCGGTCATCCGCTCGTACATCGGCGTGTTGGTGGCGAGCTTGATCGACGGCGTCGGCTTGCAGCCATAGGCGGAGCCGCGTCCGGTGGTGAAGCAGAGCACATTGGCGCCGCCGGCGACCTGCCCCGTCGCGGAGACGGGATCGAAGCCCGGCGTGTCCATGAAGACGAAGCCCTTTTCCGTCACCGGTTCGGCATATTCGTAGACGGCGTTGAGCGGCGTCGAGCCGCCCTTGGCGGCCGCGCCGAGCGACTTTTCCAGAATGGTCGTGAGCCCGCCAGCCTTGTTGCCGGGGGAGGGGTTGTTGTTCATCTCGCCGCCGAGTTTCGCCGTATAATCCTCCCACCAGTGGATGCGCTCGATCAGCTTCTCCCCGACTTCGCGGTTCTTCGCACGCCGCGTCAACAGATGCTCGGCGCCATAGATTTCCGGCGTTTCCGAGAGGATCGCCGTGCCGCCGTTCCTGACCAGGATGTCGGCGGCGACGCCGAGCGCCGGATTGGCGGTGATGCCGGAATAGCCGTCTGAACCACCGCATTGCAGCGCCAGCATAATCTCTGAAGCAGGGATCGTCTCGCGCGCCACGGCATTGGCGGCGGGCAGCATCTCCTTGATCGTTTCGACGCCACGTTCGACGGCGCGGCGCGTGCCGCCCGTATCCTGTATCGTATAGGTGCGGAAGGTCTCGCTCTCTTCCAGCCCGTAAAGCTGCTTGAAGCGGCCGATCTGGAAGACCTCGCAACCGAGGCCGACGAGGAGCACGCCGCCGAGATTGGGATTGGCCGCATAGCCCCATTCGGTGCGCTTCAGGAGGTCGAAGCCCTCGCCGGACGCCGCCATGCCGCAGCCGGTGCCATGGGTGAAGGCCACGACCCCGTCGACATTGGGAAACCCGGCCAGAACGCCGGATTTCTCGACTGCCTGCGCGATGAAGCGCGCGGCCGACGCCGAGCAGTTCACGCTGGTCAGGATGCCGATATAGTTGCGCGTTCCGACCTTGCCGTTGCCGCGGCGAAAGCCCTGGAACGTCGCCTGTTCCTCGACAGGCAGGATGTTCTGCGGCCGTGCCTCTTCGGCAAAGCGATAGTCACGCTCGAAATCGTGCATGAAGACATTGTGCTCGTGCACCCAGTCGCCGGCCGCGATCGGCACCTTGGCGAAGCCGATGATCTGGCCGAACTTGCGGATCGGCTGGCCTTCCGCGATGGCCTGTGTGGCAACCTTGTGGCCGAAGGGAATGCGCGCTTTCGCGACCACGCCGCTGCCGATTTCCGTGCCGGCGGCAATGGGGGCGGCAGCGACGATGACGTTGTCGTCGCTCGCCAGGCGAAGGGTTTTGGCGGGTTGGGTCGAGACTGGCATGAAAAGGCTTGTCCTTGGGCAACATATATTGCGATCGATATACTAAGATAATACCGTCCTCGTCCATTCAGTAGGTCGCCGTTCAGTAGGTCGTAGTCGCGAGAGGAAGGTAAAATGGAAATCAGGCGGTTCGAAGCGCCGTCGGGCGCGTCGCTGTCGTTCACCGAGCTTGGCTGCGGCACCGCGCCGCTCGGCAACCTCTTTGCCGCACTTCCCGAGGAACAGGCACAAGCGACGCTCGACGCCGCATGGAAGGCAGGCATCCGCTATTACGACACGGCGCCGCTTTACGGCCTTGGCCTTGCCGAAACGCGGCTCAACCATTTCCTGCGCGGCAAGCCGCGCGATTCCTATGTGCTGTCCACCAAGGTCGGGCGCCTGCTCGAAGTATGTCCCCCGAACGAGCGGACCGGAGTCGGCAAGTTCTTCGACACGCCGTCGCGTCGGGAAGTCTACGATTACGGCTATGACGGCATCATGCGGTCGCTGGAAACTTCGCTCGAAAGGTTGGGCGTCGATCGCGTCGATGTCATCTTCGCCCACGATCTCGATCTTTCCAACCACAAGACGCAGGAAGCCGTAGACGCGCATTTCGAGGAGCTGATGGCCGGCGGCTACCGCGCCATGGTCAAGCTGCGTGACGAGGGCGTCGTCAAGGCGATCGGCGCCGGCGTCAACGAATGGGAAATCTGCCAGCGCCTCGCCGAGGCGGGCGATTTCGACATCTTCCTGCTGGCCGGCCGCTATACGTTGCTTGAGCAGGAATCGCTGAGGACCTTCCTGCCGCTTTGCGAAAAACGCGGTATCGGGATCGTCATCGGCGGTGCCTACAATTCAGGCATTCTCGCCTCCGGGCCGAAGGAAGGCGCGTTCTATAATTACGAACCGGCGCCGCAGCCCATTCTCGATCGTGTCGCGAAGATCGAAGAGATATGCGGGTGCCACGGCGTCAAACTGGTGCAGGCGGCGCTGCGCTTTCCGCTCGTCCACCCAGCCATCGTCTCCGTCATCCCCGGCGCGACCTCGCCTGAACAGATAGCGCTCAACATGGACACGCTTTCGGTCAAGATTCCGCCGACGCTCTGGCGGGATCTGAAGGAAGCAGGCCTGATGCGGCCCGAGGCGCCGGTACCGGCATAGGTGGAGAAAGCGGAATGCGCGTTGACGCCCATCAGCATTTCTGGCGGATCGCCCGCGGCGACTATGGCTGGATGGACGCTTCCAAGGCGGTTGCGCCGATCCGCCGCGACATCCTGCCGGCGGACATCGAAGCGCATCTGAAACGCTGGCGGATCGATCGGACTGTTCTGGTGCAGGCCGCTCCGACCGTTTTCGAGACCGAATATATGCTGGGCCTCGCCGACGCTACGCCCTTCATCGGCAAGGTGGTGGGCTGGGTGGATTTCGAGAAGGCGGAGGACCGCCGCCACATCGGACGCTTCGCGAAGCACCCGAAATTCGCCGGCGTGCGCCCGATGATCCAGGACATCGCCGATCCCGACTGGATGCACCGGCCGGACGTGCAATGGGGCTACGACGCGATCGTCGACCTCGATCTCACCTTCGACGCGCTCGGCTTCCCGCTCCATATCGGCAATTTCCAGCGTCTCTTCGACCGCTATCCCAAGATGCGGATCGTCATCGATCACTCCATGAAGCC
>SCRB01000786.1 GCA_004299545.1 Rhizobiaceae bacterium | reverse complement strand
CGGCACGCAGAGCACCGGATAACCCAAGTAGTCGATAGCCGGAACGAATCGTATATCTCCGCGTTCGAATCTCCAGACTGGAGATCACGCCGATGCGTGTCCATCATTTTGATGCCGTCATGGTTCAGATGAGACCAGGTCAGCTCCGCAACATCACCAATACGCGTCAGATCGCCGAGCTGCTGACTGGCCCTTGGCCGGCGAAGCGTCGTGGCGTTCCATATGCGGCTGTCGTCAAAGCCTGCATGGATCATCATGAAGGCAGAACGAGTGTTGATGACGTTCGGAAGGCATTCATAGCAGCGGCGAAGGATGCAGACATCTTCGTGCGCGAAGGCCTGTTTCTCGGCTGATCGGCAGCGAGGATGCCGCAGTCAGAAACGCAAAAAAGCCCCGCGTCTTTCCGGCGCGAGGCTCTTAGTACCGTCTGCATGTTCTAGTGTAGGACCTGGACGATCTTGCGCGTTTCTGGATCCACGATGACGGTTTGCCCATTTACGATCATGTACTCGTATTCCTTGGGCAGACTCGGGACGGCGAGCCGATGGATCACGATGGTATCCGGCACAACCGTGCCGACCTGCACATCAAAGTCATCAGAAGGTGTCACGGGCTCGACGTGCTGCTTCACGATATACTGTTGCACCTCTGGTGCCTGATCCTTTGTTATGATCACCGAATCTGCCTGGGCAACGGATGCCCCCATGATCAGAGCGATACATGCAGCGCTCGTTGAGAGAGCGCTCGCGATAGATCTGCTGGTGGTGTTCGTCATTTTAACCTCCATGAGTACCCCGCCTGCTTTGGACTACCTCAGCACGCTTTCGAGATGGAAGCTGGTGACGCCGGCAGCGACGTTGACACCGGTCTGCGCCTGAACGCTGATAGGCTGCAGCGTGAAGGTACGATGGGAGCCGCCGACCAGGACGTTCGCGCCAGCTCCGACCACTGCTGTCGCCTCTGCACTGGCGCCTGTATAGTTACCGGCGAGTGCGCCGGGGCCGTAGCCGCTCTTGGTCGGGGCCAGAACCAGCCATTCCATCACGGACTTGCCGGTAACGCCCACATCGAGCCCGATCTTGTTGACCCGGCCGACATAATCTTCCTTCGGAATGTTCGGATCCGAAGGTGTGTAGGTGCAATGCAGCTTCCTCGACGAGCCGACGATCATGCCGACGCCGCCATGGACGATGCATTCGAGTCGTCCGACTTCCTGGGCCTGGTCCGACGTCGCCGCGAAAGCAGGGGCTGTGGACAGGATCGAGACGGCAGCGGCCGCCACAATGAGCGTCTTCATCGCGCGATCTCCTTGATGTTTCGCTAGATAGATTAAACCGGCGAGCGAAGCATCGGTTCCCGGAAAGAGAGAAAACTGCCGATGTCCAGCACTTCCAACGCTAACGCGAAACGTTGCCGCCTTTTCGGCCGATGCGGAACAATCGGGGCGCAATAACGTTGGAGTGGCTGATGAGCATCTCCGAAGCCCCTCTTCACGCCGATGCCCGTCAGCCGCGTTGGAGAAAGGCCGGTTTTGCCCACATCCTAGCCGGCCTTTCTTCTGCCGTTCTCCTGAAACGCAAAAAGCCCCGCCACCTTTCGGCAGCGGGGCGTCAAGCATTATGGGTCAGTTTGCGGTTTTGCGCAAATTCGCCGATCACGGCGGCGGCTTCCCGGTCATCGTGTAATAGAGCGTAACGGCGCCGGCAGCGGCAGCGATGAGCGCTTTCGCCACTTCCCAAATCAGCTTCCCGAGCTTGCCGGCAACAATGGCGCGGTCCCGGACGCGCTCCAATTCTGCCGTCGTCGGCTTGATCGTCTCGACGCTCTTTTCCACGGCAGTCATGCGATGCGTCAACCCGATGATCTCGCGCTCCGTTCGCTCCTGAGCTTCGTAACCGCGACGTCGACCTTCGGATGCCTCTTTCTGGCCGGCGACGATCTCTGAGAGCATCCGCTCTACTGATTTGAACTTCTCGTCGAATCGCGCGAGTTCAGCTTCCATGGATTCGTCCGCCATCTGCCCGTCTGCCCAATGCTGCTATGCAAATTCAGCCGGCGTACGTCGCGGCTACCACGAAAAAGAGACCGATCGCGAGCAGCCCGAGCACATAGGCCCAGAACAGGTCGGGATCGTCGTCGGGAGAGCCGGTCATTTCTGAACCGGTGGGGCGCTGGAAGGTGCGTCTCCGACCGATGGTTGAGGTTTCACCATCCCCGCCAGGCCGTCGCGCTGCATATTGACCGCAAGTTTCACGATCGAGGTGACGAGCGCGATCCCGCTGACGATGTGGAGCGCCGTTTCGGGTGACGCGCCAAGCGAGGTCCAGTCATAGGACCCGAGCGCACCAAAGATCAGCAAGAGAAACGAGCAGACGTTGTGGAAAGTGTTAGAATTGAGCCAGGTCATGGATTTTATCTCCGTGGGGATGCCGGCGAGCGCGGTTACGCTGCCGGCTGCTGAGGGTTCATCGTGGTTGCCGGTACCGGATGGTTGGCGAGATAGGCGGCGACCTGAGCCTCGAATGCCGCATCGACCTGCGCATCGAGGGCCTTGAGAGCCGCAAGCTGATCAGCGGTCGCGGCCGGGCTGGCGGACAGCGCCGCGATGATGTTCTTGATCGCCGGCAGGATGTCGGATGCTTCATGGATGACGATCGGAACAAGCTGGATCAGGGCGGTGAGGATCGTAGTGACGATCTTGGAGTTGACGCCAATCTGCGGGAGCAGGTTCTGGATCAGCGTGAGAAGAGTCTGGAGCACTGTGCTCATGGGGATGGTTCCTTGTGATGTACGGGTTGAAAGGCGCCGGCGATCAATTCTTGCCGGTGACGCCGTATTCGGTCTCGATGGCCTGAAGCGCGGTCGTTGCGTTCGTGACCGCACTCACCAGCGTTGCCGGCCCGAACTTGGCGTCCGGATTGGCGGCGAGGAACGCTTCTGCCGAATTGCGGGCATCGCGGAGCGACCGCACAGCCGGGATCAGCTTCTGGATCGCCTCGTCCGAGCATCCGGCAGGCTGGACCGCTGGCGTGCAATATTTCACATAGCTGGTCGCCACGGTCGTCGCGGCATCGACGCCATTCGCGGCCACGATGATGGAATTGACCGGGACATTCGTCGATGCCAGGTTCTGGATCGTCGAGCAGCCGGCGAGCGCAACAAGGCTCGCCGCCGCTGCGAAAAGCAGCAGTCGTTTCATGGATTTTCCTTTTGATAGGGAGGACGCCCGGATCGCCCGGCCGGGCTCGGGTTTAACGATCGCGCAGGGTGACTTTCACTGGCCCCTTGCAAGGACGGTTTTTGTCGTCTGCACGCCTGACCACTCCGCAGATGCGGCAGCAATCGTAAGAGAGAACCGAGGGTCGGAACCAATCATGGCTATGGACCTCGGCTTTCTTGTTCATGTGCTTCATGACGTGATTAGCCGACCGGCGTGAAATCGACATAGAAGGTGTCGCCGACATTGAATTTGCCGATGAGCGCCGGGTTGGCGATGGACAGCTTCAGCTCGCCGGACGGCGAGAACTTGGCGTAGGTGTTGTCTTCGTCGCTGCCGTCCGATGGATAGGGACCGTCCTTCGCCACCGCATGGAAGTGCAGCGTTTCGTATTCAGCTGAATGCTTCTCGACGTTGGTGATACGCATCTTGGCGCGCATTCTGATCATGGGATTTTCCTTTTGAGATTGCTCGGAGCCGCCGAGCGCGGGATTGGTCAGGCTTCGACGCCGACGCCCTCTTTCAAGAGTTCCGCGTCATACTCTCTCGCGATGTGCGCAATGTCCTTGGCATGGTCTGTGCCGTTGATAATCTTCCGAGAATTCACGAAATCCGAATGCTGAAGATCGATGTAGTCGGAGAGCTTGCGCCCGGTGTAGAGGCCTTTCGTCATGCCAGCGACGAGGCATTTGACGGCAATGTCGGAGCGGAGCGCCAGATCGTAATCCGTCGCCAGTTCCGGCTCGTCGATCGCCGCCGCCATGCGCTGGTAGTTCTTCGCCCATGTGATCTGAACGAGGCCTCGCCCGTAGGCCGGGTAATAGCGCAGATGAGCCTTGCGCCAGTTCTCGGACAGCCAATAGGCTTCTTTCACCGGCTCCATCGTGTGATTGGTTTCCCAATTTGCCGTGGCGAGGCCGTAGGCGATCTGGTTGCGCAATGCGGCCGCTTCCTGAAACCCGGCAATGATCTGCCGGGTCAGGCCTAGATCCATGTTCATCCGCATGGTCCTTTCAGATTTTCAGGTTGTTTGCGGTCGCGCGATCAGGTTTACTCTGATGCGGGAGGGCACCATGGTTCACAACGATGATGAACAAGACGATCGCGCGATCTTCATTTCGATGATCGTCGGAATGATCTGCGTCGCAGCCTTTGTCTTTCTGGTACTCAAAGCGTGAGACATGCTTGACGCGCCTATCGCGCCGTCAGAAGATCAGGATGCACTCGTCCCAAAACGTGTGCATGCCGGCGACCGGCGATGGCCCCCCAAGGTTTGCCACGGTCGCCGGCACCCCTCCC
>SCRB01000785.1 GCA_004299545.1 Rhizobiaceae bacterium | reverse complement strand
CGACGATCGCACCCTATAAATATCCGCGCTCGGTCAAGTTTATCGACGCGCTGCCCAAGACGGAGACGGGCAAGGTCCAGCGGTTTCGGCTGCGGAAGAGGGTTTGATGAGGCATTCACCCCTCTTCGTCTCGGGCTTCGCCCTCGCCACCTCTCCCCAGAGGGGCGAGGAAGGGTGCAAGCGGTGTGGCCGGCACTTCCTCGCCCCCTTGGGGAGAGGTGGTTCGCGCAGCGAACCGGAGAGGGGTTCTCTCTTCGCAGGCCGCGATCCCGGAGCCTCCGCATGACAGACTTCACCCGCACGCGCGAACTCTTCGACCTTCCCGAAGGCGTCATCTATCTCGACGGCAATTCGCTCGGGCCGTTGCCGAAAACGGCACGCGAGCGCGTTGCGCGCGAGATCGACCACGGTTGGGGCGAAAGGCTGATCCGCGGCTGGAACGATTGTGGCTGGATGGACCTGCCGGGCAGGGTGGGCGACAGGATCGCCAGTCTCGTCGGTGCGCCGCAAGGCACCGTCACGGCCGGCGATTCCACGTCGGTCAATCTGTTCAAGGCGCTGACGGCGGCCCTTTCTGCCTCCGGCGAACGCCGCATCGTTCTGTCGGACAGCGGCAATTTCCCCAACGACCTCTATGTCGCGCAGGAGGCGACCCGCGCGCTCGGCAAAGGCTATGGGCTGAAAGTCGTTGCACCGGAGGAAGTCGAGGCCGCGATCGACGAAACCGTCGCCGTCCTCATGCTGACCGAAGTCGATTACCGCACCGGGCGCCTGCACGACATGAAGGCCCTGACCGAAAAGGCGCATGCGGCCGGCGCGATTGCTCTGTGGGATCTTTGCCACTCCGCCGGCGCGCTGCCGATCGACCTTACCGATGCCGATGCCGACTTCGCCGTCGGCTGCGGCTACAAATATCTGAACGGCGGCCCCGGTGCGCCGGCCTTCATCTATTGCAAGCCGGAATGGGCCGGGCGCGCCGCACCCGCGCTCGCCGGATGGATGGGTCACGCCGAACCGTTCCGTTTCGAACTCGACTATCGGCCCGACGAGGGTATCGGGTGCATGCGCGTCGGTACGCCGCCGATCCTTTCCATGGTGGCGCTGGACGCCGCGCTCGACGTCTGGGACGGCGTCAAGATCGCCGACATTCGCACGCGCTCGATCGAATTGTCGGAACGTTTCACCCTTGAGGTGGAGGCGCGCTGCCCCGGACTGGAACTCGCCTCGCCGCGCGATCCTGCCCGGCGCGGCAGCCAGGTCTCCTTCCGCTTCGAACATGGCTATGCGGCGATGCAGGCGCTGATCGCAGGCGGCGTGATCGGCGATTTCCGCGCACCGGACATCATGCGCTTCGGCTTCACGCCGCTCTATCTCGGCATGGAGGATGTGCTCACCGCCGTCGACCGGCTGGAAGACGTTATGAAGCGACGGGCCTTTGAAGCACCGGTCTATGCCGTACGGGCGAAAGTGACGTGATGGGCGCGGACGATCCGACAGAAAAAATGGCCGCGGCCGAACTGACGCCGTCCATGTCCTACAGCGACTATCTGCAACTCGACCGCGTGCTGTCGGCGCAGAAACCGCTCTCGTCCTCGCCCGACGAACTTCTCTTCATCATCCAGCACCAGACATCGGAATTGTGGATGAAGCTCGCCATCAGCGAGTTGACGGGAGCCGTGGGATCGATCGCCGCAGACGCGTTGCGCCCGGCCTTCAAGAAACTGACGCGCGTTGCCCGCATCTTCGAGCAGCTGAACAATGCCTGGGACGTGCTGCGCACCATGACGCCCAGCGAATACACGCGCTTCCGCGGCGTTCTCGGCCAGTCGTCGGGCTTTCAATCCTGGCAGTATCGCGCCATCGAATTCCTCGCCGGCAACCGCAATCCGGCAATGGTGAAGCAGCATGCCGCCCAGCCCAAGCGGGCGCGGGTGCTGGAGGCGATCCTCGCCCGTCCCAGCCTTTATGACGAAGCGTTGCTCCTCCTGGTGCGAAATGGCTTCGACATCGGCGCGGAAGCGGCGCGCACCGACTGGAGTCGGAAACGCGAGCCGAGCGCGGCGGTGCAGCAGGCATGGAAGACCGTCTATGCCGAACCGGACACGCATTGGGCGCTTTACGAACTGGCGGAAAAGCTGGTCGATTTCGAGGATTATTTCCGCCGCTGGCGGTTCAACCACGTCACCACCGTGGAGCGGATCATCGGGTTGAAGCGCGGGACGGGCGGGACCTCCGGCGTTTCCTATCTGCGCCGGATGCTGGACGTCGAGCTTTTCCCGGAACTGTGGCACGTCCGCACCGAACTGTAGCGGAAAGGTACAAAGCTTTCCCGTCAGGATTTCGCGGAACCGGGCTGCGTGACGCGATAGGCGAGAAAGACCGGGATGAAAGTCACGGCCATCACGACGAGGACAATGACATTGACCTCGGGCAGCTTCTGGCCGAGCCGGATAGCGCCGAAGATCCACAAAGGCAGCGTGTTCTGCGCGCCGGCGGTGAAGGTCGTGACGATCACCTCGTCGAAAGACAGCGCGAAGGCAAGCAGGGCGCCAGCGATCAGAGCCGTCGAGATCGTCGGCAGCGTCACGCGTCGGAAAGTCGACCAGCTGTCGGCGCCGAGGTCCATCGACGCTTCAGAGAGAGAGCGCGGCACCTGCCGCAGCCGTGCCAGGACGTTGTTGTAGACGATAACGATGCAGAACGTCGTGTGGCCGATGACGATCGTCCAGTAGCTCAGCGGAATATGCCAGAAGACGAAGAAGGAATTGAGCGCCATGCCGGTGATGATGCCCGGCAGTGCGATCGGCAGCACGACGATGAAGGACAGCGCCTCGCGGCCGACAAAGCGGAAACGGTGGACGGCGAACGCCGCCGCCGTGCCGAAGATGACGGCAAGGAACGTCGCCAGCACGCCGGCGCGGATGGAAAGCCACAGCGCCTCGCGGACCTCGTCATTGTGCCACGTCGAAGGGAACCATTTCAGGCTGAATCCGGAGATAGGCCAACTCTGCACGTTCGACGCATTGAAGGCGTAAAGAACGATAATGGCGATGGGCACAAACAGGAAAAGAAGCACCAGGACGACCCAGGTGCCGAGCAGGATGCGGGTGAGCCGGCTTTCCATCGTCACATCACCTCGAAGGCGCCGAGCCGGCGCGCGCCCCACAGATAGAGCGCCATCATGACCAGCGGCACGGTCGCGTAGGCAGCAGCGAACGGGATGTTGTTGGCCACCCCGACATTGGAATAGACGACATTGCCGATGAAGTCCGAGCCCGGCCCGCCGACCAGCACCGGCGTGATGTAATCGCCGAGCGTCAGCGAGAAGGTGAAGATCGAGCCGGCGATGAGCCCCGGCATGGCGAGCGGCAGCACCACCTTGACGAGCGTGCGCCAGCCACGGGCGCCGAGATCCTGTGACGCCTCGAAATAGGACGGGGGGATGCGTTCGAGCGCCGCATAGACCGGCATGATCATGAAGGGCAGCCAGACATAGGAGAAGACGATCCACATCGCCCAGTTGGAATAGCCGATCGAAAGCGACGGCAGGCCGATCGCCCTCAGCGCCCAGTTGAGCGCCCCGTCATGGGCGAGGATCAGCCGCCAGGCATAGATGCGCGCGAGGTAGCTAGACCAGAGCGGCAGGACGACCAGCGTGATGAGCACGAGCCGCAGGCGGCGGCCGGCGATCCGCGCCATGAAATAGGCGACGGGGAAAGCTAGGATCGCGTCCGTCAGCGTCACGGCGGCGGCAATCAGGATGGTACGGAAGACGATCGTTCGATAGGTACTGATGGACACCACCGCTTCGAAATTGGCGAGCGTCCATGTCCGGTCGATCTCCCCGGTGAAGGGGTCCACCGACCAGAAGGCGGCGATGAAGAGGACGCCAAGCGCCGCGATATAGATGAGGACCAGCCAAGCGAGCGGCGGAACGACGAGGCCGACGAGCGCCAGCGACGGCCGGCGCCAGAAGAGCGCGGAGAGGCGGCGAAGCGCGCCGCCCTGCCGCCCGTCGAGGCCGAATTCCGCGGCCGTCATGGCTGGCGTCCGTTTCTCCGCTTCACCGTGTCAGCCTTTCACCTGCTGCCAGGCGCGCTGCCAGTCCGAATAGCTGGTGCATTTCCTGCTGCCGTCGGCGCAGGTCGGCAACGGCGTCTTCCAGAAATGGATCTTGTCGAAATAGGACGCCGGCGCGTTCAGATGGTATTTCTCGCAGGAGCCGGCCTCGATGGCGTTCATCGCGTCGCAAGCCTTCGGATTGGCCGGCGTCTCGCCGAAATAGATCGCCTGCTGGGCCTGCACCTTCGGTGTCGAGACATAGTTCATGAACTTATAGGCGCAGTTGACATGCTTCGACTTCGCCGAGAGCATCCAGCTATCCGCCCATCCGGTGGCGCCTTCCTCGGGGATCGTGTCCTCGACCTTCACGCCCGCCGCTTTCAGCGTATTGGTCTGGTAGGGCCAGGCGGCGCCGATGACCGCGTCGCCATTCTTGAAAAGCTCGATCTCATCCGAGGCGAGCGCCCAGTATTTCTTGATCAGCGGCCGTTGTTTCTTGAGCAAAGCGGCCGCGGCGGCAAGCTGGTCCTGCGTCAGCTCGTAGGGGTCCTTGATGCCGAGTTTCGGCTCGGCTTTCATCAGGTAGAGTGCCGCATCGGCGATCTGGATCGGGTTGTCGGGAACCGTGACCTTGCCCTTGTACTGTGCGTCATAGATCGCCGCCCAGCTCTTCGGCGCTTCCTTGATCTTGTCGGTGTTCCACAACAGCACGTTCGGCCCCCACTCGTAGGAGAGGCCGTAATGCAGGCCGTTCAGCGTGTTGTGCGGCGGCGATTTGAGATTGGGGAGGAAATCGTTCCAGGCCGGGATCAGCTTGACGTCCAGCGGCTGGACATTGCCGCCATAGATCAGCCTGAGCGATGCGTCGCCGGAAGCGGAGACGAGATCGTATTCGCCGCCGCCGCCGGAGCGCATCAGCGCCACCATCTCGTCGGAGGAACCGGCATATTTGGCATGGACCTGGCAGCCGGTTTCCTTTTCGAACGGCTTGATCCAGTCGTCCTGCGCATAGCCTTCCCAGGCGACGATGTTGAGCTGGCCCTCGCCGTCGCCGATCTTGGCGGGATAGTTGGCCGATGCCGGCGCGCCGAACGCGCCAAGAGGCATGATGAGCGCCGCAGCGCCCGCAAGCGCCGCCATCCATTTCGAACCCGTTGTCATTTCCTTCCTCCCGTCCTGTGTTAGCCCGCCAGCGAAAAGACGCCGCCGGATTTCCATGCAACCGTCACCGTCTGGCCGCGCACAGCCTTCAGCCCGCCATCGGAACCGTCGCTGTTCGGCTCGACGGAAACGACGGCCTCGCCCCCGTCGAGCGTGACGATGTGGCGGGTGAAGAGGCCGACATAGACCGATTCCTCCAGCCGGCCGCTTTCGACATGCCAGCCGCCGCCCGCGAAGCCGTCCGCCGAGAGAGCCAGGCGGACCTTCTCCGGCCGCAGCACCAGCCGCCGCCCGTCCCGCTCGATGATCGATGAGGTACCGACGAAGCGGGCGACGAATTCGCTCGCCGGGCGGTCGTAGATTTCGCGCGGGCTGCCGACCTGCTCGATCCTGCCATTGTTGAAGACGGCTATGCGGTCGGACATCGACAGCGCCTCTTCCTGGTCGTGCGTGACATAGAGGAAGGTGATGCCAACCGTTTCCTGGATGTGCTTGAGTTCGATCTGCATGTCCTGCCTGAGCTTCAGGTCGAGCGCGCCGAGCGGCTCGTCGAGGAGAAGCAGGCCCGGTCGGTTGACGATGGCGCGGGCGAGCCCGACGCGCTGGCGCTGGCCGCCCGACAATTGCGCCGGCGAACGTTCGCCGAGGCTCGACAGCTGCACCATGCGCAGCGCCTCCGCGACGCGGCTGCGGCATTCCTCTTTCGCGACGTGCTTCGCCTTCAGCCCGTAGGCGATGTTCTCGGCAACCGTCATGTGCGGGAAGAGCGCGTAGTCCTGAAAGACGGTGTTGACGTTGCGCTCGAACGGCGCCAGCGTCGCGACGTCTTTGCCTTCGAGCATGATGGTGCCGGCGGTCGGCCGTTCGAAGCCGGCGATCAGCCTGAGTGTCGTCGTCTTGCCGGAGCCCGACGGCCCGAGCAGGGTGAAGAATTCGCCGCGCCTGATGTCGAGATCGACATGCTCGACCGCGACGGTTCCCTTGAAGGCCTTGCGCAGGCCCTCGATGCGCAGGAGCGCTTCACCCGTCCTTTCCGGAGCCTGCCGACCCTGTTTCGGTTCAACGACCTTCAGCACATCATTCCCCTGGCCCTGCCTCAGTGCTTGACCCTCAGTGCTTGATCATGACATGGCGGGCCACGGTATAGTCTTCCAGCGAATAGACCGACATGTCCTTGCCGTAACCGGACATCTTCATGCCGCCATGCGGCATCTCGTTGACCAGCGCGAAATGGGTGTTGACCCAGGTACAGCCATATTGCAGGCGCGCGGCTGCCGCCATCGCCTTGCCGATGTCACGGGTCCAGACCGAGGAGGCGAGGCCGTAATCGGTATCGTTCGCCCATGCGACCGCCTGATCGGCATCGGAGAAACGGGTTACGGAAACGACCGGGCCGAATACCTCGCGCTGGACGATCTCGTCCTCCTGCCGGGCGCCGGCGACCACCGTCGGCTCGAAGAAGAAGCCGGCACCCTCGACCTGCCTGCCGCCGGCGACGATCTCGATATGGCTTTCCGTCCTCGCCCGCTCGACGAAGCTCGCCACCCTGCCGCGCTGGCGCTCGCTGATCAGCGGGCCGATCTCGACATCCTCCTCCGGCTGGCCGTAGCGGATGGAGGAGACCGCTGAGGCAAGGTCGGCGACAAGCTTCTCGTAGATTTTCGGCCCGGCATAGACGCGGCAGGCGGCCGTGCAGTCCTGGCCCGAATTGTAGTAGCCGAAGGCGCGCACGCCGGCCACGACATCGGCAAGGTCGGCATCGTCGAAGACGATGACCGGCGCCTTGCCGCCGAGTTCGAGATGCGTCCGCTTGATCGTCCGCGATGCCATTTCCAGGACCTTCCGGCCGGTGGCGATGTCCCCGGTCAGGGATACCATCCTGACGCGGGGATCGGAAACCAGCGCGGAGCCGACCGTGTCGCCGCGGCCGAGAACGAGGTTGAAGACACCGGCCGGGAGGATTTCCGCGGCGACTTCGGCGAATTTCAATGCCGTCAGCGGCGTCTGTTCGGAGGGCTTGAGGACGACCGTATTGCCGGCGGCGAGCGCCGGGCAGATCTTCCACGCAAGCATCATCAGCGGATAGTTCCATGGCGCGATGGAGCCGACGACGCCGAGAGGATCGCGCCGGATCATGCTCGTATGACCGGCCATGTATTCGCCGGCAGCGCTCGCATTCATCGTGCGCGCCGCGCCGGCGAAGAAACGGAAGCAATCGACGATCGCCGGAATTTCGTCGGCTCGGACACGGGCCAGCGGCTTGCCGCAATTTTTGCTTTCCAGCCGTGCGAATGCGTCGCCTTCGGCCTCGATCCGGTCGGCAAGACTGAGGAGGAAGCCGGCGCGCTCGCCGGGTGCCAGGCGCGACCAGCCGGGAAAGGCGCTTTCAGCCGCTCCGATCGCGGCGGCGACCTGCGCCTCGCTGGCGTCGGCGATGGTTTCGATCGTCTTGCCGGTCGCCGGATCGACGATCGCCTCCTCGTCGCCTTCCCCCGTCACCATTGTGTTCGCGATCAGCATGGCCGGCGCTCCTCCCTAGAGCGGTTCAGGGCTAGACACCCGATCATGCTAGGCCGGAACGCAGCCAAAGAAAAATCAGAAAATCTTTTGCCGGCATTCTGAAAAATCGATACCCGCACCGGCTACCGGCGCGGGCGTCCCTGGCCGTAGTCGTGGCAGAGTTCGATGAAGTGCAGGACCGGCGGCCTGAGCGGCATGCCGCGGCGCCAGGCGAGACCGATATCGACGGTGCGCAGGGAACCCGCCAGATGCCGTGCCTCGATACGATCGCCTTCGAGCGACCAGGGGCGGTACGCCATGTCCGGCAGCATGGTGATGCCGATGCCTGTGCCGACGAGGCTGCGTACCGCCTCGACCGAATCGGTCCTCATCACGACATCCGGGCGGAAGCCGCCGTCGCGCCAGAGCCGTGCGGTCGTGTCGGCCAGTTCGTCCATCGTCAGCATGACGAACGGCTCGGCCGAGATGTCGGCGAAGGACAGCGACGAGGAAACGAGGAGGTCGTGCTGCGCCGGCAGCCAGACGCGAAAGGGTGAGCGCAGCAGCACTTCCCCCTGTAACCCCCGATGATCGACGAGATTGGAGACGATCATCAGCGCCACGTCGAGTTCGCCGCCGACCAGGAGATGTTCGAGATAGGAGCGGTCGTCTTCGACGACGCGCAGTTCGATGCGTCGGAACACGTGGCGGAAACGCGACAGCAGGTCGGCCAGATAATAGCCGGAAACCATGCGGGTGACGCCGATATTGAGTTCGCCCTCGATGTTCTCCGGCCGGATGCGCACCGCGTTGCGGGCATCGCTGACGGCAGTCAGGATGAAGCGTGCGTGGCGCAGCAGGCGATGCCCCTCATGGGTGAGCCGCATGCCCTTCTGGTGCCGCTCGAACAGGCTTGCGCCCATTTCCTGTTCGAGCATCTGGATCGCCGCGGTGATCGCCGATTGCGAGATGCCGACCGCGACCGCCGCGCGCGAGATGGAGCCGGTTTCGGCGACCGTGATGAAATAGCGGAACTGCCTGAGCGTCAGCGTGTCCGGCGCGCCCAACCCTGCATGTCCGCTGTCGTCGGGTTCCATTGCCGATTGCTCCAGAACCGCTCATGCCGGCCGGATGCGGATGCGGGTGATGCGGTTTTTCTCCCGTTTCAGGATAATGAAGCGCTTGCGGTGGAAGG
>SCRB01000784.1 GCA_004299545.1 Rhizobiaceae bacterium | reverse complement strand
CGAAGCGTCTCGGCGTTTCTCAGTCGGCGCTCAGCCAGATCGTGCGTACGTTGGAAGCGCGTCTTGGGTTGCGCCTTCTCACCCGCACCACCCGGCGCGTCGCACCGACCGAGGCGGGAGAGAGGCTCATTCGCTCTATCGGACCCCGGATCGATGAGATCCGGCGGGAACTGGACAGCTTGAGCGAACTCAGGGAAAAGCCGTCCGGAACGATCCGATTGACGGCGTCGGAGCATGCGGCAGAAACCAACCTCTGGCCTGCTGTCGCCAGGCTCGTCAGCGAGTATCCAGATATCAGGGTCGAGATCGTCATCGATTACGGCCTGACCGACATCGTGGCCGAGCGCTTCGACGCCGGGGTGCGTATGGGCGAGCAAATCGCAAAGGACATGATCGCAGTCCCGATCGGGCCGGAATTGCGCATGGCAGTCGTCGGCGCGCCATCCTATTTCGCCCAACGCCCGCCGCCGAAGACGCCGCACGACCTGACCGGCCATAACTGCATCAATCTGCGGCTCCCGATCCATGGCGGCCTTTATGCGTGGGAGTTCGAGAAGAAGGGCCGAGCGCTCAATGTGAAGGTGGACGGTCAGCTGACCTTCAACACATCGTCCCTGATGCTGAAGGCAGCGCTGGAAGGGCATGGGCTGGTCTATCTGACCGAAGGCCAGGTCGGGCCTTATCTTGCCGATGGCCGGCTTGTCCGTGTTCTCGCCGACTGGTGTGAGCCGTTCTCAGGCTACCATCTCTACTATCCAAGCCGCCGCCAGCCGACCCCGGCCTTCGCGCTCCTGGTTGAGGCGCTTCGCTATCGGCGCTGAGAGCCATAAACCCCGCTGACGTTATTCGGACATGGGATGCGTCACTTGCGGTGGCGCAACGCTTCGACCAGCGCAACGAAGGCGGGCGATGACTGCCGCCGGCTTGGATAGTAGAGATGGTAGCCGTCCCAGTAGGGAGACCATCCTTCGAGCACCCGCTGGAGCCGCCCTTTGGCAACATGCGGAACGGCAATCTCCTCCGGCACGTAGCCAAGTCCCCTCCCCGCGAGCGCGGCATCGAGGACATGGAAGATGTTGTTGAAGACGAGCTGGCCGTCGACGTGCACCTTCATCTCGCGGCCGTTCTCCTCGAACTCCCACGCATAGAGCGTCCCGGAAGATGGAAAGCGATAATTGACGCAGTCATGCTGTGTGAGATCCCGCGGCGTCCGGGGAACCGGCCGATCGGCGAAATAGGATTTCGCGCCGACCACGGCGAACCGGAAATCCGGTCCGATGCGCGCGGAAATCATGTCCTTGGCGAGCTGCTCACCCATGCGCACGCCCGCGTCGTAGCGTTCGGTGACGATGTCCGTGAGACCGTTGTCGAGCAGAAGTTCGACCTTGATGTCCGGATATTTCGGGAGGAAGGTCTTCAGCTTCGGCCACAGGACGTTGTTAATGGCGTAGTCCGGCGCCACGATCCTGACGGTGCCCGCCGGCCTCTCCTTCAGTTCGTTCAGGGCGTCGACCTCGATTTCGATCTGGTCGAAATGCGGCCCGATCCTCTCGAGAAGCCGCTCGCCTGCCTCCGTCGGCGCGACGGCGCGCGTCGTGCGCGTCAACAAGCGGATGCCGAGCCGCTCCTCAAGCTGCCGGACGGTGTGGCTCAGCGCCGACTGCGAGACGCCGAAACCCGCCGCGGCCTTGGTGAAGCTGCGTTCGCGTGCGACGGCCAGGAAGGCGAGCAGATCATTGACATTCCGGCGCGCCACTTATGAATTCCTTTCACTTTGAGAGTGCGATTATAGCAGATATCTAAGGTGGAGCAGCGACCGAACCGTCTTGGCAGCGTTCTCGTAGTGAGCGCTCGCGCTGCCGCTGATCCGTCAGCTGAATGCGGCTTCAGCCGATGCGTTCGATCCTGACGATAATGGAACCGGGCCGATCGAATATCGACGCATCGCCGCGGATTTGGCCCAGAACGACGATGCCACGCGAAGGTACGCGGCCGTCGCGGTAGTAGATCACGAAATGATTGAAACTCCACAGGCCAAGCATGCCCGAGGCGAATGCACATTGCCGCCCGAATTCCGGCAAGGGCGACGAAAGATGGCCAGCCTTCTCCTGGCGCAGATGATCGTTCATCTCGATGGTCAGCGGCAACATGCAGGCGAGTGACCTGGCCGCGTCGTTGTCGGCCAGTTCGGCTTCGACGTCGCCCCAATCGGACGAAATGAGGATTCGTTGCGCCATGAGGTTCAGCCTTTCGTGGTTGCCGGAGGGGACCTGTACCCAAAGGCATAGGCCCTCTCGTTTCTTACGCGGCCAGATGCTGGATGAAGAAGCTGGTCAGCTTGTCGAACGGGATCACGTCCACCTTGTCGTAGAGATCGGTGTAGTTCGCGTCTGGGATGATCATGCGTTCCTTCGGCTCCGCCGCAGCCGCGTAAGCGGTTTCGCTGAAGTAGCGCGAGTGGGCCTTCTCGCCATGGATGAACAGAACCGGGCGCGGCGAGATCTCCTTGATATAGGTCAGGAGAGGCATATTCATGAACGACAGCGGCGTCGTCTGCGTCCAGGAGTTGCCTGAGTTGACGGCGCGCGCATGGTACCCGCGCGGCGTCCTGTAGTAGTCATGGTAGTCGACTAGGGACTGCGCCTCGCCGCCGCGCAACTCATTATAGTGCGGCTGGTAGGCCGGGGATCCGTTCGCGGCGTCTTCCCAGCGCTGCCGGCTCAGTTACTCCAGCGTCTGCGTGCGCTGTTCGAGGGTCACGCTGTCATTGTAGCCCTCCTTCGACATGACGCGCGTCATGTCATACGTGGCGCTGGCAACGACCGCCTTGACGCGCTTATCGACGGCGACGGCATTCAACGCCACGCCGCCCCAGCCGCAAACGCCGATGCGCTCGCGGTCGACGGAGGCATGCAGGCCGAGATAGTTGACAGCCGCGCTGAATTCCTCGGTGTTGATGTTCGGCGAGGTAACATTGCGCGGCTCTCTTCTTCATGGGCCAGTTCGCGCTCTTCACCTACGTGCGGCCCTTCCTTGAGACGGTGACGATGGTCGACGTCTCGACGCTCTCCCTCA
>SCRB01000783.1 GCA_004299545.1 Rhizobiaceae bacterium | reverse complement strand
GACTCTGATACGTTCCGTGAACAAAGCAGTTTTTCAACAGCCTGCTAGAGCGGGATGATTTCAGGTGGCTATGCCGTAAATCCGGAATATGAACGGAAAGAGCGTCGTGTGGCGAAACTGATCAGGCTGCGAGCATTTCGAATTGCTCGGCAATTGACGGTCTCGGATCGTAGGCAAACCTTGCCTGTCGTTTTCGCATCATGTGGATCATCTCGATACCGGAGAGGACGATCTCGGCGCTGGCCGTCGATTTGAAGCCGAGCCTGGAGCGGATGCGGCGCTTGATGCGCCGATGGTCTTGCTCGATCCGATTATTGAGGTATTTGCCGTTGCGGATCCGGATTGGTTTCAGTGGGCGCCGCGATCGATCCGGCAAACGGCTTTCACCATCGCAGGAAGTAATCGCTTCACGGTTGGTCTGGCTGCCATCGATGACGGCCCTCTCCGGTCGGCCGTGACGCCGCGGGGCCTTCCGAAAGAAACGCTTCACCGCAGGCGGGTCACGGCTTTCGCTGAAGAAGAACTCGACCGTGTCGCCGACGCTGTCGATGGCGCGATAAAGGTACATCCATCAGCCACGAACCATGATGTAGGTCTCGTCCATGTGCCACTTGCCGCCGACCGCACGTTTGCGCCGGTTGAAGCGCTCCAGCAATTAAGGTGAGAAGCGCACGACCCAGCGATGGATCGTGGAGTGATCGACGCTCAGCCCACGTTCGGCCATCATCTCTTCCAGATCTCGAAGGCTCGGATTGCAGGCCAGATACCAGCGTACGCACCGCAGGATCACTGATCGGTCGGAATGGCGGCCTTTGAACAGGACACACTCCCGAAAAGAAGGAGCAAATCTCATGCAGCAATGACCTTTCCGAAAAGTTTGCCACAGAACCATCGTAAGTCCCTGAGACGTTACACGCAGTAGGGCTGGCATTCGTCATTCAATTGCATTACATTGATGCGAGAAGGAGGCGATCATGCATACAAATGCTCTGGTTCAGACCCGGATCGCCGCCGATGTTCGCGACCGCGCATCGGCAGTATTGGAAAACATGGGCCTCACGGTCTCGGATGCGGTCCGCATCCTGCTGACCCGTACCGCCAACGAAGGCGCGCTGCCGCTCGAGCTGCTCACGAACAGCGAGGCCCACGACGCCTGGTTCCGCGCGAAGGTGCGCGAGGCGCTGGAGGACAGCCGGCCCGACATTCCCGACGACGAGGTCGAGGTGCATTTCGCCGCGCGGCGTGCCGCCGCGCGGCGCAAGACGGGTGACCTCAAATCGTGAGGCTCACCTGGTCGGCGTTCGCGCTCTCCGATCGCGACGGCATCTTCGACTATATCGAAGCCCACAACCCTGCCGCGGCCATTGTCGTCGACGAACGGATCGTGGCGGCGGCGCGACGTCTTCGCAATTTTCCAGAAAGCGGGCGGCCAGGCCGCGTTACGGGTACGCGTGAACTGGTCGTCACCGGGACGCCCTACATCGCGGCCTATCAGGTCACCGACGAGGCGGTGCGGATACTTCGCGTGCTGCATGGCGCCCAGCAATGGCCGGACGATCTTCCGGACGAGTGACGCGATCCGCCGTGCTCCGCGCCCGGCAGGGCGCGCCAGGATCCCCCGCCTTCCGGCGAGTTCCCGACAGGGAGCACGCCCCCACGCCTCGGCGTTGCCGGAAGGGGATAGGGATTACCCCACACGCCCGGCCGTGCCGCCCGAAGCGCGAGGCATGATCCGCACCGCGCACGAGCCCTGCCGCAAGGCGGGGTTCCTCTCGCGCTGTGATGAAGCCGAAGCCGAGCATCGGACCCAGTTCCGGCTTGCCGGGCGCACAACCGGGACGGGGGTGTCTGCTCAGATCGTCCGAGGATGCCATGTCGATCCGGAGGCCTCAAGGACGAGCGGTCCCCCCCTCACCGCCTCCGGCGGTCGCTTCGCGCTCCTTGATCCCTCCGGCCAGCCATGACCGCCGGCGTCGTCCTTCGCAAACATCAAGGAGATGACGATGTCGATCAATCAACACATTGAGGAGCTTCGGGCCGAGCTGCGGAACGCCGTCTAACCTCCGGAACGTGATGTTTTCCGGCCCTATCCTTCACCGCTGCGCGGAATACCCAGTCTCGCGTGCCTTCGCGGGCGAAGTAGCGATACTTCACCCAACGACGTCGCTTATCCGGGTGCCTGCGACAGGCGCCCACTGCCAGAGGCACTTCCAGATGAGATGCTCGACGGTTGCGGAAGGTCTCCTTCGCCACCTGGTTGTGATGATAATTCGCCAGCGTCGACTCGAACCATAGCGCCTTGACGACGCCCGCCTTCAGATTGTCGCAGACAATCGCTCTGGTGACGCCGCCGAAGAACGAGAGAGCCCGCACCTGACCGTCGATCCAGTCCGGCAGTGTCTGGCCGGAGCTGGCGAAGGTCAGGTTGGAGGCGCCCAGCACCGCGACAAAGATCTGCGCGGCGTGGATGACCCCAGTCCCGGAGTCGATGATCGGCACCGTCTGGCCGGCATAGTCGGTCTGCATCACCGCATCAGCACGATGGCGAGCCGGTTCGTCGCGCTCGCTCGATGCTCGAAGGCGGCATAACGCTCGCAAAACCAAGTGTAGCCGTAGCCATCCGGATGTCCGCGAATTACCGAAATTGTTGTCCGGAGTTTAACAGAATCCGTGCCCGGGGATCAGCGAAACCCGCAGGCAAACAGCCGGTTCCCCAGCGTGTTGTCGGTCAAGTCGCCAGGCAAAGACCAGCTTAATCCTGAAATCGCTCCGCCCGCTTCAGATTATCCTGCACGGCGCCGCGCGCGATGCCCAGCCTCTGTTCGACCTCGCGACTGCTGGTCCCGTCGCCGGCAAGTCACAGCATCTGTCGTAGTTGTCTCATGGTCGGCCTTCTCTTTGCCGGCATCACGCGTCCCTTGTTCAAAAAAACGGTCATGCCAAAGTCGCTGACCCAGGTGCTCCTGTTCGGGCCTTCAAAGTGGCCGGATATTGATCGGAACAGTGGCCGGCTTCAGCTTGGAATACCCGGCCGGATAACGTCGGAATCCGCAGGTATCATCGCCAACATCTTCCACATGATCAACAACCTCGCCATCGACGCTATCGAGACCGGCCACGAGCATATCATCGGCGAGATGGTTGAGAACTGGGAGCCAAAGTTCGATGCCGAGGCGGCGTTCGCATGACGGACAGTGTATCGCGCCGGCAGTTGCCGGTTGTGTTGCCGCCCTACCCCGACGAGCTTCTGTCGTCCTGGATCGGTCGCCATGCCGCCTTCTACCTAGTGTTACCCCTGGTCATAATTAGGCATTGCATGCCGGCGGCCTCATCATTGCGTGTTATCGATCTCCAACTGAGTAATGATCAGGAAATCCACCTCGCCGGCATATTCGCCACCGAGCCCGCCGTGGCGACATCTCTACAATTAGGTGCTGGGCAATACAGGGGTTTTGACCCAAACCATCACCCGGCCTTGATTACGAGCGCTATGCCCTGCCCACCGCCGATACACATTGTGACCAGGCCGTAGCCACCCCCTATCCGTCGCAGTTGATAAAGTGCTTTGACGGTTAGGATCGCGCCGGTCGCCCCGGTAGGATG
>SCRB01000782.1 GCA_004299545.1 Rhizobiaceae bacterium | reverse complement strand
TTGGCGGGGTCGGGCTCGACGCAAACCGCGATCTTGCCGCCATGATCGGCCTTGCCGGTCCTTATGACTTCCTGCCGCTGCATAGTGAAGCGCTGAAGGAGATTTTCGGACCGGAGCCAGGCTTGGTCGCCACGCAGCCGATCAACTTCGTCGAAGCGGACGCGCCGTCGGCGTTTCTGGCTACGGGCCGGCACGACAGATCCGTCGATCCCGGTAACACCGTCCGCATGGCCTCCAGGATACGGTCCGCCGGCGGCGAGGCCGAAACGAAACTCTACGACCGCGTCAGCCACCGTGCGCTGATCGGCGCCTTCGCGTGGCCGTTGCGGTTCCTGGCCCCGGTGCTCGACGACGTGGTGGATTTTGCCCGGCGGGAGAGCCGTCAAGAAGTTGTTCCGGATTGGCCGGCACGGGGCCGGATCGCATGACGACCGCCGCCTTAGTCGTCGCGCTCGTGGTCGGCCTTTCGGTGACCATGGCCGGGGCATGGATTGTAGCGCTTCTGACCGGCCGGTCAGGATGGATCGACGCGATCTGGTCGTTTGCCGTGGGACTGTTCGGTGCGGCGGCCGCGCTTGTCTCCCTTACCAGTGGTGAGATCACGGCCCGGCAGGTATTGGTGGCGGCGTTGGCACTTGCCTGGTCGTTTCGCCTTGGCATCCATATCGCGATGCGCGCGGGCCATGGCGGCGACGATCCACGGTACCGGCAACTGCGCGAAGAGTGGGGGGTAGCCTTCAAAGGCCGCTTGTTTCTTTTCTTGCAGATCCAGGCTCTGGCGGCGTCGGTGTTTGCGCTCTCGATCATGATCGCAGCACACAATCCGGTGCCCGGCCTCAGAATCCTGGACTGGCTCGGCGTTGCGGTTCTGATTGTGGCGGTCATCGGGGAAACACTCGCCGATCGACAGCTTTCCTATTTCGGCGAAAACCCTGCAAACAAAGGCAAGGTTTGCGACGTCGGGCTTTGGGGCCTGTCGCGCCATCCGAACTATTTTTTCGAATGGCTGGGCTGGCTCGCCTACGCCCTCATCGCCGCCGATTTTTCAGATACCTATCCATGGGGTTGGCTGGCGCTTGCGGGGCCATTGTTGATGTACTGGCTCCTTGTGCACGTCTCCGGCATTCCGCCTCTCGAGGCGCATATGGTGCACTCGCGCGGCGAGGCCTTTCGAGAGTACCAGCGCCGCGTCAACGCCTTCTGGCCCGCCTTGTGGCGCAATGCTGGCGCCGCCACCCGAAAGGAGGGTCTTCGATGAGCCTGCTGTCCTCAGCGATCCGCATCGCGGAGCGCGCGCCGCTTTCCGATTCGATGATGCGCATGGGCATTGATTTCCTGGTCGGGCGCACGAGCCGCAAGCTTGCCGCCGCTTGCGCACAGGATGAACGGGATTTCGCTCGCGCCATGGCCGCGCACCCGATCGCCGAACACGCCGATGCCGCTAACGAGCAGCATTACGAACTGCCGCCCGAATTCTTCACCCTCACGCTGGGGCCGCAGCGTAAATATTCCTGCTGTCTCTATCCGACCGGCGAGGAAACACTGGCTGCGGCCGAGCGCCTGGCACTCAAGGAAACAGTGGCGCATGCCGATCTCGCCGACGGCCAGTCCATCCTGGAACTCGGCTGCGGGTGGGGTTCTCTCACCTTGTTCATGGCCGGACGGTTCCCTGGCGCTGAAATCACGGCCGTCTCAAATTCGACGCCGCAACGATTATATATAGAAGCTGAGGCGGCCGCGCGCGGCATTACCAATATCCGCATCATCACCGCCGACATGAACGTGTTCGCGGTGGATCGCACCTACGATCGGGTCGTGTCGGTAGAGATGTTCGAACATATGTCGAACTGGCGGACGCTGCTTGCGCGGATCAGGACGTGGCTTGCGCCGCAAGGGAAATTGTTCATTCACGTCTTCAGCCACAGGCACGGTCCTTACCGATTCGACCACAAAAACGACGCCGATTGGATCGCGCAGCATTTCTTCACCGGCGGCATCATGCCGAGCCATGGCCTGATCTGGCATTTTCCCGACTGCTTCGCGGTTGAGGAGGATTGGCGTTGGAGCGGGCTTTATTATCGGAGGACAGCCATGGACTGGCTGGCGCGGTTCGATGCGAACCGCGAGCAGATCAATCGCATCCTGCGCGAGGTCTATGGCGCGGACGCCGCGCTATGGCGCCAACGCTGGCGTCTCTTCTACCTGGCGACGGCGGGGCTGTTTGGCCATGCCGGCGGCGAGGAATGGGGCGTCAGCCATTATCTTTTGCGTCCGGCATGACGCGAAGGGTGGCCATGGGCCTCGTCCACGAAATCTGGCGGCGGGTTATAGCCTACGCCGCCCATGACGATCCCATGGTCGCCGCCTGCAATCTGATCGCGCTGGTTGTCGCCTCCAACCAGCCCTTCTATCCGTTCTATGTCCATTGGGCGGTCAGCGACCACATCTGGCCGACCTTCTTCATCTTCCTGTCGACACCATTCTTCCTGGCGGTGCCTGCGGTGGCCAGACGGTCGCCGACGGCAGGCCGTGCGCTTCTCCCGCTTGCCGGCATCGCCAATACGGTGTTGAGCACCAAAGTGTTCGGGCAGGCATCGGGCGTCGAGATTTTTCTCATTCCCTGCGCGCTGATCGCGGCGATCTTTTTTCGACCTTCTGAAAGGTCGATTGCCTTCGTTCTGATCGGGCTCGCTATGGTAGTTTACCTTGGACTGGGCGGCGCATACGGCTCCCTCGTCCACTTCTACTCCGCTTCAGAATACGGCGCTTTCTTCAGATTGAATGCCATGAGTGCTGGCACGCTCACGGTGTTCGTGGGGCTTGTCGCCTCGGGGATGTTGAGCCGCCGAGCGTGAGCCTTTAGGTCGAGGGGGCGAAGATGCGCGTGATCAGAAAGCCGATGGTCGCCGCCAACGCCGTCAGGAATGTTCCCCAGCACAGGTCGGCGATCGTGACGGCGACCGGCCAGTTGCGCAAGGTCGCCTGGTTGGTCAGGTCGTACGTCGAATACGCAAAGAATCCGAGGAAAGCGCCATAGGCCGTGGCGGTAGTCCAGCGCTCGGTGGCCATTGCCGGAGCGATGGTGAACACCACGATGCCGGCAATGTAGATCAGGTAGAACAGCAGCGCCGGCACCAGCCGGAAGCTCTCGAGCAGCATCTCGCCCATCAGCGGCCGGTAAAGCCGCTGCGCTGCGAGCGTCAGCCAGATCGCATCGATGGCGAGAAATACCAGACCGGTCGCGACATAGGCGATGGTGTAGGTTTTCAAAAGAGCTTCCTTTCCCGGCACTGTACGGACGATTTTACGCGCCATCGAAACAGGCGGATCACTTGGCCGCGGAACCTGCAATGCCGACAGGCGCTCTCCGCCTGAGAAGTGATCCGGGCGGGTGAACACTGCGTAATAAGGTCGGAGCATTCGCAAAGCGCGTTTCGGGAGATTGAGCCATGGTATGGCGTGCTGCCGTAATCTGTACGGTCCTGGCAGCCGGTTGCAGCGTTGGCGCCGCGGCGGAACGCAGTCCGGATGGGGTGTGGATGCGAGACGACGGCAACGCCCGCGTCCGCATTGCGCCGTGCGGGTCAAAGCTTTGCGCGACGAATCTCTGGATCAAGGACACCAGCAAGGGCGAGGAGGTCGGCGACCGTCTGGTCATGTCGCTCGGTCGAAAGTCCGACACCGAACTTGACGGCACCGCCTATGATCCGAAACGCGACAAGACCTACGCGATAACGGTGATTGTCGGTAGCAACAGCCTGACAATGCGAGGCTGCATTCTGGGTGGCCTGCTGTGCAAGGATGTGAACTGGACGCCGGTCAAATGACGTCTGCCAGTTCGGCTTGTCTGCATGATGCAGTGCAGGGTGGCGAAAGGTGCCGGCGGAGCTAAAGATTGTGCGAACAGGAAATGCGCAAGCCCGCGCACAGGCGGAAACACGCTTCGGCGAAGGACCAAATGGTTGGATCTGTTGGGGTCTGAATTGCGGTCGCCTCGAGGCACTCTGGGACTCCGCCGCATGACGCCGCAGGACATCACCAAGCTGATCGTCCGTACCTCGATGAGGGATAGGAGCGCGTTCGACAGCCTGTATCGGGCGACCAGCGCGAAACTTTTCGGCGTCTGCTTGCGTGTATTGAATGATCGCGCGGATGCCGAGGAGGCACTGCAGGAGGTGTTCGTCAAGGTTTGGACGAAGGCCGATCGTTTCGCCGCTTCGGAGCTCAGCCCGATCTCCTGGCTGGTGGCGATCGCGCGCAATCACGCGATCGATCGCATCAGGGCGCGGCGCCAGCCTCATTTTGACATTGACGACGCGCTCGATATTGCCGATCCCGCGCCGGGGCCCGAAGCAGCCGCGGTGGCGGCGGGCGAACGGGAGAAGATCCATGGCTGTCTTGAGGAGCTTGATAAGACGAGGGCGGACGCGGTGCGTGGCGCTTATCTGAAAGGTGAGAGCTACGCCGAACTCGCCGCCCGTCATGGCGTGCCGCTCAATACGATGCGAATCTGGCTCAGGCGCAGCCTGATGAAGCTGGGGGAATGTCTCGAAAGATGATTTTCGAGGACGATCATAGCCCGATGGACGGAAGCGACGATCTCATCGCCGCCGAATATGTCGTCGGCGCGCTGTCGGCAGAGGAGCGTCGGCTGGCGGCCATTCGCATCGAGCGCGATCCCGGTTTCGCGCGGCTGGTCGACGCGTGGGAAGCGCGATTGTCGCCTTTGGCCGACGATTACCCCGAAGTGGAGCCTCCGATCGCCGCGAAGCAGGCGATCGATCGCCTGCTTTTCGCCGGAGACAAGGGCGTCACGCTGGCGGATGCGCCTGCCGACTTGTGGCAGAGCCTTGCCTTCTGGCGCGGGCTTGCGGCGGCGGCGCTGGCGTTGCTGGTTGTCGCCGTGGCGGTTCCGTTGCTCGCACCGCGCGCGCTACCGCCGGGAGGCGGCACGCAATTCGTCGCCTCGATCGCGCCGAAGGACAGCGATGTCAGCTATCTCGCCTATTATGATCCGGCCACCCGAAGCATATCCATGTCGCATGTCTCGGGCGAGCGGGGACAGGGGCACGCTTTTGAGCTCTGGGCCATCGAGGGACAAGCGAAGCCGGTTTCACTTGGTGTCATTCCTACTGGCAAGACTATCCGCATCAGCATCAGTCCCAAAATCGGCAAGTTGCTCGCCAATGGCGGTACGCTCGCGATCAGCCTCGAAGCGCCTGGCGGGTCGACGACCGGCCAGCCGACCGGCCCCGTCGTCGCCGTCGGCGGCCTGAACCAGATCTGATCACGCTTCCGTCACGAAAACATGAACAGCGGGCAGGCGTGAAACTTTCCTGCGAGCGATCCGTGACTCCCTTTGCCCATCAAGGATAAACCAGGGAGAATTCCATGTCTGCTCGCAATATCCTCGCCGCCGTTTTCGCCGGTTCCGTCGCCTTTGCCGCC
>SCRB01000781.1 GCA_004299545.1 Rhizobiaceae bacterium | reverse complement strand
GCCGGAAGACCGCCGCATCTTCACGGACCTG
This sequence comes from Rhizobiaceae bacterium, assembly GCA_004299545.1. Lineage (GTDB taxonomy): Bacteria > Pseudomonadota > Alphaproteobacteria > Rhizobiales > Rhizobiaceae > Mesorhizobium_L. Next base: position 2,589 of record SCRB01000781.1, on the reverse strand, counting down.
ACGATCCTCGAAAATCTCGAGGTCGGCCGGCAAAAGCCGCGCGAAGGGCAGAAGGAATGGACGGCGGAACGCCTTTTCGAGCTCTTCCCGAACCTTGCTGAACGCCGCCACGCGCCTGGCGGCGCCATGAGCGGCGGCGAGCAACAGATGCTGACGATTGCCCGCACGCTGATGGGCAACCCCAAGCTCGTCCTGCTCGACGAGCCCTCGGAAGGGATTTCGCCGCTCATCGTCGAGCAGATGGCTGTCGCGATCACCAGGCTCAAGCAGGAAGGGCTGTCGATCCTCCTGTCGGAGCAGAACGTCCACTTCGCCAGGCTGATCTCCGACCGCGCCTACATCATCCAGGGCGGCCGGGTGGAATTCGAGGGTTCGATGGCGGAACTGGAAAGCGACCCTGCCCTGCAGCAGGAATATCTGGTGTTATAGGGGAATCGGACGGAAAGGTATTGAATCCGTACATTCTTCTTCTCGCGCTCCACTGGCGCAAGATTCTGACGGTCACCGCCATTGCCGTGACGCTGTCTTACCTGCGATCCCGCTTTGGCGGGTGATCTCCGCTCGCGCGAACAGGCGCAAAGACGCTCAAACGCCCGTCACGAGTTTCGCCATGACAACGATGATCGCGACCTGCATCACACCCTGACTTGCCACGACATAGTAGAAACGGCTCATCATCCGGCCGATCTTCGGGCCGTCGGGCTTTGGCTTCTGAAGTTCAAAGCAGACGCGCAGACTTGTCGGCAGGAGATAGCCCAGCCCCTGGATGGTCATCAGCGTGACGAGGACCAAAGCCGCGACGATCCAGCCGAATTGCGGCCAGGGCATCGCGGTGAAGCCGAGCTCGACGGCAAGGAACCAGCCGGCCGTGCCGGTGAGAACGGACAGTGTGGGCATCAGGAACAGCGTTACCGGCGTCAGCCGCGTGATGATCTCCTTGCGGATGGGAACATCGACGCTGCGGATGATCGGGCCGATGACGAAGCCCATGAAAAGATCGATGCCGGTCCACAGCACGCCGCTCATGACGTGCACCCAGTTGAGGAACCAGACATTGCCGTAGACGATGGCGGCGATCATCACCAGCAGTGCCGCTGCCACGTACCACAGATAATGCCACCGGATCAGGCTTTGCCGATCTTCGCGAAATTCCCCTATTGCCGCCATTGACCAAGCTCCCCAAGCAAGGACGGGAACTATACGCCCGCTCTCTCGTTCTGCCAAATTGCCGCGACAGGACACGCCCGTTTCCGCTTGCGCGCTGAAAGAGTTGTAATTTCATCGATGGCGCGCTTGCCCTCGACTCCTCGCCACAAGCTGTGTCATTGAGGGACGATGGACATCAAGATTTGCGGATTGAGGACGAAAGAGGCGCTCGGCGCCGCGCTTGATGGCGGCGCCAGCCATGTCGGCTTCATCTTCTTCCCGAAAAGCCCGCGTTATACCGATCCCGTCGCAGCCGGCGCGCTGCGTGAAATGGCGCGCGGCAGGGCCAGGGCCGTCGCGGTGACGGTCGATGCCGACGACGCAACGCTCGACACGATCGTGGCTAATATGGCGCCCGATATGCTGCAATTTCACGGGCATGAAAGCCCTGAGCGGCTGGCCGAGGTGAAGGCGCGCTATGGCCTTCCCGTCATGAAGGCGCTTCCCATCCGCGAGGCGGGCGACCTCGCCGCGATCCGGCCCTTTGTCGGCATCGCCGATCGTTTCCTGTTCGACGCCAAGCCGCCAAAAGGCTCCGCATTGCCGGGCGGCAACGGTGTTTCCTTCGACTGGTCGCTCCTGGGCAACCTTGATCCCTCGGTCGATTATCTTCTGTCAGGCGGGCTGAACGCCGGCAATATCGGCGAAGCGCTTTCCCTCTTGCGGCCCGCCGGCATCGACGTCTCATCCGGCGTCGAAAGCGCACCCGGCATCAAGGACGTCCGCCTGATCGCCGATTTCTTCCGCAGCGTCGAAAGCGCGCAGCGCGGGCAAGCCGCCTGAAGAGGCGGCAGACAATCTTCGATATAACAAAGGAGATCCGGGTGGACGCGTCCGACATCGTTTTCAAGGCGGCCAAGCTTCCGGACGGTTCCTTCCGCGACATTGCGGTCAGGAACGGGCGCATCGCCTCTATCGAGAGGGCCATGGCGGGGGGCCCCGCGGCGACCAAGAGTGTCGATCTCGGCGGCGCTCTCGTGGTCCCGGGCTTCGTTGAGGGGCATATCCATCTCGACACCAGTTTCTACGGGGATGCCTGGGTCCCTCACAGGCCCTGCACGAACGGGTTCGACGTGCATGAGCGCGTCATCTTCCAGGCCGAAAACATGGCGAAGGCCGCGCCGATGGACGTACGTGCCCGCAACCAGCTCGACCTGTGCATCGGCCATGGCACGACCCGGATGCGCAGCCATGTCATGGTGGACGGTTCGGTCGGGCTGAAATCGCTGGAGACAATCCTGCGGGTACGGGAGGACTATAAAGATCTGATCGAAATCCAGCTCGTCGCCTTCCCGCAGAGCGGCATCCTGAAAAGCCCGGGCACGCCGGCCCTCCTCGACGAGGCGATAAAGCTGGGCGCCGATCTCGTCGGCGGTCTTGACC
>SCRB01000780.1 GCA_004299545.1 Rhizobiaceae bacterium | reverse complement strand
CTTCAACTCCTCGGCATTGATGGCGCCCACCACGGCGACATGCAGGTTATCGCGCGCGAAAAGCCTGTCGTGGAAGGTCCTGAGGTCGGCGGGCGTGATGGCCTTCAGGCTCTCGACAGTGCCTGACGACCGCTTCGCATAAGGATGGTCGCCATAAAGCGCCTTCGCCATGGCGATCTGGGCTTTTGTGTTTGGACTGCGTTCCCGGGATTCGATATCGGCGCTGACCTGCGCGCGCATCCGTTCGACCGGGCCGGGATCGAAGCGGGGCTTTTCAACTGCCAGCCTGAGAAGATCGAAGGCGGCGTCCTTTTCCGAAGCCAGCATCCGCATGGTGCCGAAGATCTGGTCGCGGCTGTCGTCGAAACTCATCTCGGCGCCCGAATCGTCGAGCTTTTCCTGGAACGCTTCGCTATCGAGGTCGCCCGCGCCTTCGTCGAAAAGGGTGGTCATCAGGTTGGCCAGGCCCTCCTTTCCGGTCGGGTCCTGCGAGGAGCCGCCGGCAAAGGCGAAGCGGATGGTGATGATGGGGACCGAATAATCTTCCACCAGCCAGGCATGGATGCCTTTCGGCGAAGTGACGTCCTGGATTGTCATCGCGGCGCGCGCCGGGGCGGCGGCGAGAAGGAGAAGGGCAAGAAGGGTCGTGATCGACGCCAACAACGGCGCCGGCGCGAAACGGCGGGAAGGGGACGTGTTCATTGCTGGTCCCCTTTTCCGGCGGGCAGCAGATAACCTGTGACGGCGGTGTCCGGATCGAGATATTTCACCGCGACGGCCTTGACCTGATCCGCCGTCACCGCATCGATCCTTTCCGGCCAGTCCTCGATGTCCTTGATCGTCCCGCCCGTCGCCAGCGTCGAACCGTAAAGCCGCGCCATGCCCTCCTGGTTGTCGCGCGCGAAGATCATGGCGCGGACGAAGCGCTTTTTCGCCTTGGCCAGTTCATCCGCCGTCACCCCATCCTTCTTGATCCGTTCGATTTCCGCATCGACGCCTTTTTCGAGGTCGTGAAGCCCGGTCGGCCCGATCGTGGCGCCATAGACCGCGAATTTGGTGTCGTCGAGCATCGTCCCCTGATAGTAGGCGCCGACGGAGGAAGCGACGTCCTTCTTGACAACGAACGCCTGATAGAGCCGGCTGCGCGTCCCGTCGCCGAGGATTTCGGCGAGCAGGTCGAGAGCCTCCGCCTCTCCGTTCCTGGCTGTGTGGTAGGACGGCACGATCCAGAGCTTCCGAAAGCTCGGCAGCGTCACGCGCGGGTCGCTCAGCGTCACCGTCTTCTTCGCGTGATGAACCGGTTCCGTCGGACGCACGCGTGGCGGCAGGTCCTCCCCGCGCGCAAGCTTCCCGTAGGTCGCCTCGGCGTCGCGGCGGACCTCGTCGGGCGTCACGTCCCCGGCGACCACCACAATGGCGTTGTTGGGGGCGTAATAGCGGTTGTAGAAGGCCGTCGCGTCGGTGCGGTTCAGCTTGGCGATCTCGTGCATCCAGCCGATGACGGGGAAGCGGTAGGGCTGGTTCTCGAACAGCGCCGCGTCGAGTTCCTCGCCGAGAAGCGCATTGGGATTGTTGTCGACGCGCATGCGCCGCTCCTCCATGATGACCTTGCGCTCGGGAACGATCACCTGATCTGTCAGGGTGAGATTGCGCATGCGGTCGGCCTCGTAGCGCATCATTTCCTCGAGGGCCGAAGGCGGCACCTTTTCGTAGAAGGCCGTATAGTCGTTCGAGGTGAAGGCGTTCTGCTGTCCGCCGATCGCGGCGACCGCCGCCTCGAATTCGCCCGCGGGATGGTTTTTCGTGCCCTTGAACATGAGATGCTCGAAGAAATGGGCGATACCGGATTTTCCCGGCGCTTCGTCGGCGCTGCCGGCCTTGTACCAGACCATGTGGGTGACGATGGGGGCGCGATGGTCGGGAATGACGACCACGTCCAGCCCGTTAGCGAGCGTGAACTCGGAAACGGCGGCGGTTTTTCCGGCCGCGAAGGCCGGCATGCCGAGGAACAGAACCGCCAGAACAAGCGAAACGAAGGCAACGAAAGGGAACGTGCTGCGGGATGGTTGGGCGAAGATCATTGATTCGTCCTTGGCGAGGGCCTGTTGAAGATAGAGTACCGAACCGCCCAGGGAAAATGAACGATCTGTTATTTTTCGTTCGCCCGAACGCGTTTCAGGAACCGTATGGCCGTATCGCCATAGCGGCGCTCGTCGATGAGGTCGAATCCGGCGCCGGCTGCGAAGCCGGCGTCGGCTGTTTCCTCCACGATGCATAGTGCATCCCCGGTCAGCCATTCGCCGTCGAGCGCCGATTGGAGCGCTCGCTCGCCGAGCCCTTTTCCATAGGGCGGATCGGCAAAAAGCAGTGAGAAAGGCTGCATCGTCCCGACCATTCCGAGCCTTGTCGCGTCACGCCGGAAGAGCTTTGTGCAGCCCTGAAGGCCGAGCGCTTCGATATTCTCGCGGATGAGGGCACGGCCTTCCGCCGATTCTTCGATGAAGAGGCAGAAGGCGCCGCCGCGCGACAGCGCCTCGATGCCGAGTGCGCCCGTCCCCGAAAAGAGGTCGAGAACGCGGGCGCCTTCCATCCTGTCGGGGAACGCATGGGCGATAACGTTGAAGACGGCCTCGCGGGTCCGGTCGGATGTCGGCCGGATTGATTGCGAATGCGGCGTGACGAGCGTTCGCCCGCGAAACTCACCGCCGACGATCCGCACCAGGCTTGCCCTTTCTGCCGTCGGCGCGGCCGCGAGGTGTGGTATCGCCCGCTCGCCCGTCGTTCCCCTTTCCCGCCCATCTGCCCTTTACGGGCTTCCCATCGGGTGCTTTGTTGTTCGGGCGCGAGGTCTTTGGACCGAATTTTCTCTGCCCGGTGCCCACGTTCGGCTTTCGGGGTCGTTCCTGCCGCGCGTCTTGATCCTCTGATCGGCCGGATTTCCGCATCCGCGTTGTGGAAAAGCTTTTTCCGCTGGCTGTCTTGCTGGCGGCCCTGCCGGAAGAACGCCGGTCTTCCTCTTTCTTCTTCGTACCTTCGGGACGTGCTCCGGGTGCCATCCAGACATTGGCGCTGCGCCTCCGCGCGCCGCTTTCGTCCTTCTTCTCGCCTCTTTCAGGCCGCCGGGAATCGCGGGTGGTCAACCGCCCCAGCGCTTCTTCCCGCTTCTGTTCACGTTGACGCTTGCGGTTTCGGATGAGGCCGCCTTCCTCGATCCGGGGACCGCGTGCAGGACGCGCGGAGCGGACGGCTTCCTCCTTTTCCGGCCGCGGCTCGGGCTGGTTTCGTGAAAAGGGCGTCGTTACGGGCGCGTCGAAATTGGCACCGGACTCCTCGATCAGCCTTTCGCCCAGCTGGTCGCGGAGCGCGCGGCCCCGCAATTCGCGCACGTCGCCATCCGCCAGTTCGCCGAGTTGGAACGGCCCGTAGGAGATGCGGATCAGCCGGGTGACATCGAGGCCGAGTGCCCCCAATATGTTCTTCACCTCCCGGTTCTTGCCTTCACGCAACCCGATGGTGAGCCAGGCATTCGAGCCTTGTTTGCGGTCGAGCGCGGCTTCGACGGCGCCATAGAAAACGCCGTTTACCGCTGTGCCGTCCCGAAGCCCGGCCAGTGCCGCCTCGTCCACTTCGCCATGGACGCGCACGCGGTAACGCCTCAGCCAACCCGTCGCTGGCAGTTCGAGCACGCGCGCCAGACCGCCGTCATTGGTGAGCAGGAGAAGCCCTTCCGTGTTGATGTCGAGCCGGCCGACCGTCATCAGCCGCGGCAGCCCTTCCGGGAGAACGTCGAAAACCGTCTTTCGTCCTTGCGGATCGCGATTGGTCGTCACCACGCCTGCCGGCTTGTGGAACAGGAAAAGCCGGGTGCGCTCGATCGCAGGGATGGCCATGCCGTCGATGGCGATGCGGTCGTCGGGGCTGACGTTGAACGCTGGCGAGGAAAGTACCTTGCCGTTGACCGTCACCCGGCCTGCCTCGACCAGCGCCTCGGCATCGCGCCTCGACGAGATGCCGGCGCGCGCGAGCCGTTTGGCAATGCGCTCCAAGGGGCGCTCCAAGGGGCGCTCGACGGGGCGTCCGGTGGGCTTGTCCGAGCGCGCGCGCCCCCGCGGCGAGCCTTCGGCCTTGCCGCGGGCGCCTTTATCCCGCGCCCGAGACCCAGGCTTTCCGCCCGGCCGGTCGCGTCCGGAATCGTTCGATCGTCCGTTCATGTGGAATTTGCCTTTCCGGCGGGCTAACTATCAGGAGCCGGGCATATGCGCGAGAGGAAATAAGGACAATTGGAAAACCGGAGCCGGCCAGACTTCATGGAAATGGCGCTGGAGGAGGCACGCGCGGCGGCGGATCGTGGCGAAGTGCCCGTCGGCGCCGTGCTCGTCGCCGATGGCAAGCCCGTCGCGCGCGACGGCAACAGGACGCGCGAACGCCTCGACCCCACCGCGCACGCGGAAATGCTGGTG
>SCRB01000779.1 GCA_004299545.1 Rhizobiaceae bacterium | reverse complement strand
CTCGATGGATGTGGAGACGCGGCTGAGTTCCTTCAGGTCGCCGGCCAGGACCTCCGTTTGCGAGCGAAGCTCGGGCACGACGGCGCCGAGCAGAATGGCGCTGCGGACGGACGACAGCGCATCCTCCGGCTTGACGAGAATGGCGGGCGGCGGATTGACCCCCATCCGCTCCAGGCCGCCGAGCACCTCGGCGAGAACGCCGCGGCGCGCCCAGAGCGATTTCCTGATGCCCTCTTCGCGCGTGCGCAGTCCGGCGAGTTTATCCTCTATGTCCTCGATGTCCCTGGAGAGCTTGCGTTCCGTCTTCGCCGCCTGGATCAGGGCCGCCGTTATCGAGGCATGGTCCTTCTTGATCGTGGCGATCTCGGCGGAAAGAGAGGCCATTTTCGTGTCGGAGAGTTTCATCTCCCTGGAAAGCGTGTCGTACTCGGCCTCGGTTGCGGCCTTCTGCTGCTCAAGCGGACTCGCCGCTTCCGCATGCGCCGGCGGCGAAGCGGGAACGGCGGATGCCAGAAGCACCGTTGCCAACAGCCCGATGAAGCCGGATTTCAGCATTCCGATCGCTATCCCTGCCAGCGCATCCAGGCTGATTCTAGCGGAGGGTTCGTTAAGGAATCATCAACCATAACATCCTCCGGGGTGGGCTACGACATCAGGCTTCTATCCTAACCCCGGTCGCACAAGTCGGAAAGATTATGGCACAGAGCCTAACGGTCCGGCGGGTCCGTCGACCAAAACAAAGGGCCGTCCTCACGCAAGGACGACCCCGTGTTTTCATGCGTGGCGCAGCCACCGGCCCCGATCCTGACCGGATCGGCGGCGACGCCTCAGTGCCGTCAACGGAGAGGCTGCTCTCCGCAAAGGCAATCCGCTGTGGCCACGCTGGCGCAGAAATCACTCGACATCGGATCACCTCCTTTCGATTGGTTGAACACGTTGGCAATGTGGAGCCTCCTGCCGTCCGGCACAAGCCCTCGCCGATTTCCGCAGCGTTATCGCGACCGCCACAAGAAACAAAACATCGTGCGATTCGGTTCGGGTGGACATGCGGCATCCGGCCCGGATTGCGGCATCGCCGCGCGCGGTTTATGGAAGAGATCCGTTTCACGGGAAGGCCATGAGCGATATTTCGATACCAGCAGGGCGCCTGAGCGGTCTCGCGAACCCGACGCGATTCATTGCGCTTGCCGACCGCACCGTCCCATGGCTTGCCGGGATTGCCGTCGTCATTCTCGCGGTCGGTCTGTGGATGAGCTTCGCCGCGCCCCCGGACTACCAGCAGGGCACAACGGTGCGCATCATGTATATCCATGTGCCCTTCGCCTGGCTTGCCATGCTCTGCTACACCATCATGGCGGTTTCGGCGCTCGGAACGCTCGTCTGGCGACATCCGCTGGCGGACGTGGCGCTGAAGGCGGCGGCACCGATCGGCGCGACGTTCACCTTCCTGGCGCTTGTCACCGGCTCCATCTGGGGCAAGCCGATGTGGGGCACATGGTGGGTGTGGGACGCGCGGCTGACCTCGGTTTTCGTCCTTTTCCTGATGTATCTCGGCCTGATCGCGCTGACGCGTGCCCTCGACGACCCGCAGAAATCAGCGCGCGCGGCCGCGGTTCTCACCCTTGTCGGCTT
>SCRB01000778.1 GCA_004299545.1 Rhizobiaceae bacterium | reverse complement strand
GGAACGCGTCATGTGGGGGTCCGATTGGCCGGTGCTGGAACTTGCCGGCACCTATGACGGATGGCGGACCATAGCGGAAAAGATCGTCGGTGGCGGCCCGGCCCGCGATCAGGTGTTCGGCGGGACGGCGGAGCGCTTCTACCGGCTGTCGTGATTGTTAGGAGGCGTGGAGCGGATGCAACGCGGAAAACTCGTCATAGCGCAGGGCGGCGGCCCGACCGCCGTCATCAACCAATCGCTTGTCGGCGCGGTGTTGGCCGCGCGCGCCTTTCCGGAAATCGAGGCCGTCTATGGCGCACGCCACGGCGTCAGCGGCATCGTCAAAGAGGATTTCATCGACCTCACGCGGGAGAGCGTAACCAATCTCGAAGCCGTTGCCATAACGCCGTCATCGGCTCTCGGCTCGACGCGCGACAAGCCCGACCTCGCCTATTGCCGCCGCATCCTGGCGGCGCTCAAGGCGCATAAAGTAACCGCCTTCCTCTATATCGGCGGCAACGACACTTCCGACACGATGCGCATCGTCAGCGAGGAGGCGGCGAAGGAGGGGTATGGCCTTTGCTGCATCCATGTGCCGAAGACGATCGACAACGACCTGATGGAAAGCGACCACGCGCCGGGTTATCCATCGTCGGCGCGCTTCGTCGCGCAGGCCTTCATGGGCGCCGATCTCGACAACCGCTCCCTTCCGGGTGTCTACATCGCGGTCGTGATGGGCCGGCATGCCGGTTTCCTCACCGCCGCTTCCGCCGCCGCGCGCACGCGGGAAGGCGACGGCCCGCACCTCATCTATTTGCCCGAGCGCGTCTTCGACACTGAAAAATTCCTCGGCGACGTGAAGACCATGCAAGAGCGCCATGGGCGTTGCGTCATCGCCGTTTCCGAAGGCATCCACGATGCCGACGGCACGCCGCTTGCCGTCAGGCTGGCGGGAAAAGCGGAGAAGGACGCCCATGGCAACGTACAGCTTTCCGGCACCGGCGCGCTGGCCGACCTTCTTTCCGGGGAAGTGAAGGCGAAGCTGGGCATCGGCCGCGTGCGCGGCGATACTTTCGGCTATCTGCAGCGCTCCTTCTTCGGCTGTGTGTCCGACGTCGACCAGCGCGAGGCCCGCGAGATCGGTGAGTTTGCCGTCCGCCAGGCGGCGGGCGGCGCGAAAAGTGCGTCAATCGCCATCCTGAGAGTTGGAGACTACAAAGCCGAATACAGGCTGGTCGACCTCGCGAAAGTCGCCGGCAAGACCAAGGTAATGGCCGACGAATTCATTGCACCGGCCGGCAATGACATTGCACCGGCCTTTCTCAATTATGTCCGCCCGTTGCTCGGCAGCGATCTACCGAAACCGGCGCGGCTGGAGGGATCCGCCGTTGCAAGGGTGATGAAGCCGGCGTGACGGAGTCAGCGTGGTTTTTTCACGGCGCGCGTTGAAACGTTCAGGGCAACGGCGGCCCGGACAAGCGCCTTGAATGCTTGCGCATCGATTTCATCGCCCTCGCGGAAATCGATGGCGCGCCGGACATTACCGTCGAGGCCCGAATTGAAAAGGCCGGAAGGGTCCTCGATCGCGGCGCCTTTGGCGAAAGTCAGTTTCACTTTATCCTTGTAAAGTTCGCCG
>SCRB01000777.1 GCA_004299545.1 Rhizobiaceae bacterium | reverse complement strand
CTGCGCCTCGTCCTTGGCATAGGCGATACCGGTAACGACCTGCTGTTCCACGATTTCATCCTCGTCGCAAATGAGTGTGCCCGGCGGGTTCACAAGATCGCTCATGCCGGGTGCGTCCGGATCCTCGAAGGAGGACCGCACGAAGGTGCGGACCTTGTGCACCATGGCAAGCTCGACGGAGCGCACCTGCAACACCTTGGCGCCAAGCGAGGCCATTTCAAGCATTTCCTCGAAGGAAATCCGTGACAGGCGCCGCGCCTTCGGCTCGATGCGCGGATCGGTCGTGTAAACGCCGTCGACATCGGTATAGATATCGCAGCGATCGGCCTTGACCGCCGCCGCGACCGCCACCGCGCTCGTATCGGAACCGCCGCGCCCGAGCGTCGCAATGCGGTTGTCGGGAGCGATCCCCTGGAAGCCGGCGATGACCGCGACCTGCCCTTCCTGGAAGCGCTTGACAAGGAAGGAGCCGTCTATGTCGGTGATCCGGGCAGCCCCATGTGCGTTATCGGTCTTGATCGGGATCTGCCAGCCCTGCCAGGAGCGGGCGTTGACGCCCATGGACTGAAGAGCGATGGCCAAAAGGCCTGAGGTGACCTGCTCGCCGGACGCGACGACGGCATCATATTCGCGCGCATCGAAAAACGGACTGTTGACTCCCGTCGCCTTGGGCATGCCTTGGACCCAGCCGACCAGTTCGTTGGTCTTGCCAGACATGGCCGAGACGACGACAGCGACCTCATGTCCGGAATCGACCTCGCGTTTGACGTGACGCGCCACATTATGGATGCGGGCGAGGTCGGCGACGGAGGTCCCGCCGAACTTCATCACGATGCGCGCCATGGCGGAAAAGCTGCGTCCCTGTCAGTCGGTCCCGGCAAGCCGGGCGTTACCATCATCATGCAATCGAAATCGCCCCGGTGGCATCGGTGCCGGGCCGAGGCGGAATCGGCGTTCCTTAGACAAAACGGGGCGTCGAGGCAAGCTGTGCCGCGGGAGGCGAAGACCGGTCGCTGCATCGACCCGTTTCCATCCTCTTCCGATGGTGGCGAATTTCCTGGAAATGCGATTTCGGGCATACTAGCGGAGAAACGACTTCGTTGCTCGCCCAGGAGGCTGACGGAAGGACAGATGCGGCTCTTGTTGGTGGAAGACAACCGGGAACTGGCCTCCTGGCTCGCCAGAACCCTCAAGCAGGCGCAATACACGGTCGATGTCGTGCATGACGGGGAGGAGGCGGAACATGCCCTGGCAGTGGGCGAGCACGCGCTCGTCATCCTCGACCTGTCTCTGCCGAAACGAAGCGGCCTCGACGTTCTCAGAGGTTTGCGCGCCCGCGGCAATGCCGTGCCCGTCATCGTGCTGACCGCCAATGCCAGCCTCGACGGACGCGTGCGGGGACTGGATCAGGGGGCCGACGACTATCTCGCCAAGCCGTTCGAGATCGAAGAACTCGAGGCACGCATCCGTGCCCAATTGCGCCGCGCCAGCAACCGCGCGGAAACCGTCATCGCCTGCGGCGGCCTCGTCTTCGATACCAGCACCCGCATGTTCACGCTCGCTGGCGAGGTTCTGGGGCTGACGCCGCGCGAGCATGCCGTCCTCGAACAACTGGTTCTGAAAGCGGGCCGCGCGGTCAGCAAGACGTCCCTTTCCGGCGCGATCTATGATTTCGACACCGACGCGGATCCGAGCGCTATCGAGATTTACGTCCATCGCCTGCGCAAGAAACTCGAAGGCTCGAATGTCGGGATCGTCACGCTGCGGGGCCTCGGCTATCTCATCCGGCATGAATCATAGCTCCTTTACCCCGGCCCATGCCTGGCGAGGCATCAGGCAGCGTCTCCCGCCAATGCGAAGCTTGCGCCTGCAGCTTCTCGCCTGGGTCATTCTGCCGCTCGCCGGATTGCTTGCCGTCAACCTGTGGACAAGCCGCGACAGCGCCCGTGCCACCGCCGATCTCGTCACCGACCGGATGCTTCTCGGCTCGGCACGTGCCATAGCGGAGCAGGTGTCCATGTTCGACGGCGTTCTTGACGCGACAGTCCCGCCGGCGGCCATCGAGATGTTCGACACCGGCGACCGTGACAGCGTCTATTATCGCGTTCAGACCGCTGAAGGCCGCCTGCTGACCGGCTATCCTGACCTGCCGGTGCCGTCGGAGCATACGGCAAACGGCCTCGACGTAACCTATCGCGGGCAGGCTTTGCGGACCAGGAGCTATTCGCATCCGATCGTCGGCGCCGGCGCTGCCTCGCCCATTCTCGTAACGGTCGGCGTGACGCTGGCGGGGCACGACGCCCTGGTACTGCGGCTGTGGTTCAGCGCCTTCGCACGTCAATTCGCCCTGGTGCTGATTGCGGGGCTTTTCGTCCTGATCGGCCTCAGGCGCGGCCTGACGCCGCTTCTCAAGCTTCGCGACGCGGTCCGCTCGCACGGCAGGGCGGATCTGGCGCCGATTTCGGTCCCAGAGGCGCAAACCGAGATCCGCCCGCTGATCGATGCGCTCAACGCC
>SCRB01000776.1 GCA_004299545.1 Rhizobiaceae bacterium | reverse complement strand
GGTGACGGCGACCGGCCGCGCCGTCACCTTGCTGCCGATCATGGCTGCCGTCCTGGCCGGATTTCTCGTAATCGGTGCGGCGCTGCCGGTACTTCCCCTGTATGTGACCGAGGACCTCGACTTCGGAACGTTCGTTGTGGGCCTGGTGGCGGGCGCGCAATTCGCCACGTCGCTTGTCTCACGCGTGTGGTCGGGTTTCTATTCGGACGCAAAGGGCGGTAAGCGCGGCGTGATCGTTGGACTTGTCGCCGCGGTCATGGCTGGCCTGCTCTATCTCCTGTCCCTCGCTTTCGAAGCTTCGCCCGTTATCTCGGTCGCGATCCTCCTGGCTGGGCGAGCGGTGCTCGGCGGTGCGGAGAGTTTCATCATCACCGGCGGCGTGAGCTGGGGGCTTGCCCTCGTCGAACCCAGGCACGCCGGGAAGGTCATCGCCTGGGTCGGAACGGCGATGTTCGCCGCCCTCGCCTTTGGCGGCCCCTTCGGAACGATGCTGTTCGCTTCCCATGGATTCACGGCGGTCGGGCTCCTTACCGCCATCCTGCCGCTGCTTGTCCTGTTGTTCCTTTTGCGCGCTCCGGGCCCCCTGCCGTTGCCACGGACGGCGAACTCGAGCATTGGAAACGTCATCGGAGCGGTATGGCTTCCAGGCCTCGGAGCGGCTTTCGCCAGCATCGGCTACTGCGCCATTCTCGCCTTCAGTTCGCTCCTTTACGCCGACCACGGCTGGCAACCGATCTGGCTGGCATTCACAACCTTCGGCGCGGCGCTGATCGTAGCGCGCATCCTCATCGGCCATCTACCCGACAGGTTCGGCGGCGCGAAGACTGCCCTGCTGTTCGTGCTGGTGCTGTCGGCCGGATTGGCACTTATGGGACTGGCGCGAGACGCTGCGACCGCGTCCGCCGGAGCCGCGCTCGCAGGGCTCGGCTACTCGCTCGTCTATCCCGGCCTAGGCGTCGAGGCGGTGCGCGGCGCCTCGCCGGAGAACCGCGGCCTGGCGATGGGCCTCTATACGGCCTTCCTCGATATCGCCATGGCCATCGGAAGCCTTGCGCTCGGATGGATCGCCGGTCGCGAAGGCTTGGGCGCCGTGTTCGTCGCCAGTGCCGTCGTCACGCTCTGCACTGCCGCCGTCGCCTTGCGCCTGTTCCTGGCCGGGCGCTCCTCACGTGCGGGCGACATTCATGAACTGCGCTCATGACTTCATCCGACTGGCCACGGGTAATGGGCGACCGTTTCAACGTCTATATCCGGAACACCGCCGCGCCGACGCCAGAAGGAAGGGAAAGATGGCCAGACTATATCATCGAACAATCATGCCGATGCTCGGCGCTGCGTTCCTCGCTGGTTGCGCGACCGTTGCCTCGGCCCAGGATCAAAACGCCAATCAGGTCATTGGCACCGTGGTGCGGTTCGCCGCCGGATCGGCATTCGTGGACGTGACGGTCGGCGAGGACAATCCGGCGGTCCGCGACTTCCTCTCGATGCTCCCGATCACCCTGAAGCCCGAGGAGTTCAACGGACGGGAGAAGATCGGCCATCTCCCGCGCAAGCTCAAGCACCAGGGATCGCCCGGTTCGGATCCAGAGGATGGCGATCTGATCTACTACGTGCCCTGGGGCAATATCGGCTTCTACTACAACACCGCCGGCATCGGCTACTCGGACCAGACGATCCATATCGGAACCTACAGGGCTTCGCCCGAGGAACTCGGGAAGCTCGATGGCCGGCCCGTCACCGTCGAGGTCGCCCGTTGAAGGCGAACGAGGCGAACACGGCCGACACTGCACCTCGCGCAATGCCAAGCAAGAACAGGAGACTACCATGATCAAGGACAAAGTCGTCATCATCACCGGGGCGTCGTCCGGCATCGGCGAAGCGACCGCGATGCTGCTCGCCAGCAAGGGAGCCAAGGTCGTCCTTGGCGCGCGCCGCGAAGACAGACTGAAGCAGATCGCCGATGAGATCACCAAAACTGGCGGTCGGGTCATCTATCAGGAACTCGACGTGACCAGACAGGCCGACAACGACGCCATCGTCAAGCTGGCGAAGGACACGTTCGGCCGTGTCGATGTCATCTTCCTGAACGCCGGCCTCATGCCGAACTCGCCGCTGTCGGCGCTGAAGACTGACGACTGGCATCTGATGGTGGACGTGAACGTCAAGGGCGTGCTGAACGGCGTCGCGGCCGTGCTGCCCGAATTCACGGCGCAGAAGTCCGGCCAGGTCATCGCGACCTCCTCGGTTGCAGGCCTGAAGGCCTACCCGAATGGCGCGGTCTATGGCGGGACGAAATGGTTCGTACGCGACTTCATGGAAGTTCTGCGCATGGAATCGGCCATGGAGGGGACGAACATCCGCACGGCGACGATCTATCCGGCCGCGATCAACACCGAGCTGCTGAGCACGATCAGCGACAAGGGCACGGCCGCCTCGATGCAGAACACCTACGACAAATACGGAATCTCGCCGGACCGGATCGCCGACGTCGTCGCCTTCGCTATTGACGCGCCCGAAGACACCACGATCAACGAGTTCACGGTGGGGCCGGCCAATCAGCCCTGGTGATTTGCCACGGCGCCATGGCTGGCGTGAATCTGAGCTGCCGATGACTAATGATCGGGGCTCGAGCAGCGGACCGTTCGGAGTTCTGAAGAAAGAAGCGCCGTTATCGCGTAAACCGATCACCCTAGGTGTTGATTTTCGACATCAACAGCTCTGGCTCGGTTCGCCGATCGGCGGGCTTGTGAATAGCTGGAAAGGGGCCGTTTCCAGACCGACCGCTTTCAGGCAGCGATAGCCGGATAGCTGCCATTCGTTGAACTGCGACCAGCGTGGCCGTGCCGCCTCTATTGCGGTGCCGCTGCCCAAATGGCGCCAGCAAACACTGTAGTCTCGTTCCCCTCAATCAGGACGTCTGATCTGCCCGCCGTGCTGGGGTACAGGCGTGACGGCCCTGGCGATATTGCGGGCGAGCGGCGCGGGCAGTCTCTTTATGAGAGCCAGCAGGAGCGCATGACCGGCACTCTCGAAGGAAGAGCGCATGGTCATGGTAACGCAGGCATGGCGGCAGAGCGACAATGCGCGCTCGTTCGTCCGGGCGCTCGAAGCCATGGGCTATGTGCTGGCGACCGGCAAGCGTCCTTACGTCCTGGTCGATATGTACGGCATGATGAATGCGCTGCCGAAGATGATCGACGACCGCAGCGTGCGGACGAATGACATACGCGCCTTCCTGGAGCGCGACTTCCCGGCGGAGCAATTGCCGAGAGTGGAGGAGGCGCGGGCATTGGCGGCGGACCTGCGCAAGGCGCGCGAGCAGTTCGCGAAGGCGCAAGGGCAGGCCGAGGCCGTTGCCAGGCTGGAGGCCATGCAGCAGCGGCGCCGGGCGGAGCTTCTCGCGGCGCAGGAACAGCAGCGCACGCGTCACCGGCAGGAGCGGGCAGAGCTGGAGCGCGAGCGGCTGGCGGCGCGGCGGGCGCAGAAAGCCGGGTATCTCGCGCAGGTAAAGGCGGTGCGGGCGGCGAGATTGGAGGCGCGGCCGCGGGGGCTTGCGGCGTTCCTGGGGCGCGTGACGGGCGTGTCGCTCGTCATCGGCAAGCTGCACCGGCATCGCGATGCCAGGGCCTGGCGCGCCTTCGCGGCGGACCGGCAGGCGCTGGCGCTGGCGCAGAAACAGGCGGCGCTTTCCTTGCAGCGGCGGCAGGAGGTGCAGGGACTGGATGCCGCGCGGCAGCTGAAAGCGCTTGGCAAGGTCGAGGTCCGGGAGCGGCAGGCGCTGGAGGTCAGGCGCGTACGCGAGCAGCGCATCATCGGGCGCAGCGGGCACGACCGTATGCCTTCTCTCACTCTGGAGCTGAAGCCGAAGGGGCGCAGCGCCTCCGTGCGAAGGGCCAAAGACCGGTATCGCGACAGGAGCGGCAGCGAGGAGCGGGAAGAGGGAAGAGGCCGGCGTTCGCCGCGAGGAAAAACCCGTTACGCCGAGAAAGGCACGCGACCTGCAGCAGGCGTTGCAGGACGCGGTCCTGCGCGAGGAGCCCTGGAGCAGGCCAGTCGATCTTGCCGGGGATTTTGCGCGCGCAGCGGATGACGGCAGCGGCGACGGCGAAGCCCGTGGCGGCGATGACGGGGAGCAGCCGCGCATCTCGCGGGCGGAGCGGCGCAGCGAGCGCCGGCGCGGGCGGGATGATGATTTTGAAAGGGAGAGGTAATCGCTACCGTTGCCGGAAGGGTTCGGGGCGCGTTCGCATAGGCGTTCAGGGTAGTGCTGGCGTTTTCATCCGGCATCCTCCGCGTCGGCAGGCGCTTGCGGCACAGGAAACCATGGTTCGATCTGAAGCGCCGTCCGCAGTTCCGTCTTCACAAAATCCGGTGCGCGCCAGACATATTCAGCCGCCATCGCCTTGCCCTCGGGCTCCAGTGACTGAAGGTGGCTGATCGCGTTCGGGACGGTAAAGCCCTTGCCTGTCTCCCGCTTGAAGTTCCCTGGCAGCCCCGTCCAGACCACCACATCGAATCCCTTCTCCGCGGCCCAGGGGGCTATCGTAGCCGGGACGTCCGGCGCGCAGGTCCGGCTGCCGTCACGAAAGTAAAATCCCATCCGCCTCATGACCGTACCTTCCCGGCAGCGCAGATCGGCGATCGCGTCATCAGGATTCTTGCGGGTACTGATCGCATATGCGCTTACGCAGGCGGAGCCGTTCCCGCTGTCGATCACGAGTGTGAGCGCGCCCTTGCGGGTCTCGGAAATGCGGGAGAACTCCAGTTTAAGAACAGGGCCGTCCGGGAGCCATTCTTCGTGATGCTTGTCGAACTCTGGCCGTTCGTCCCAGATGAGAGACCCCCAACCCAGTATCGCGATCTTGGGCGCTTTCTTCTTTTCGGTCATCCCGTCCCCCCTGGTTGGCGACCGCAGTGTAGCCATCAATGATCTGCCGATCAGCAGCAAGTTGACGGGCGCGTCCCTTCCGCCTTCGCTTCGCTACGGCGCGACGGGTCAGGCTCTAGGCTGACGCCCCGAGCCGCAGGGCGTCTCGGCCCATGCAGGTGACGATCCTTCGCGTAAAGAAAGAGGTTCGGGAACGCACCACCAAAGCAGGCCAACCTGTTCGCTGGAGCGCCGTCGCCCGCCTCTTGTGAGGCGACGGACGGCTCCAGACGAAGCAGATGAAATTCTTATGAAAAACAACTGAGGTCAGCCGTTTCCATCGTCGTTCTATTGCTTGCTGACCGCTCCGGTACCGCAGTATTAGTCAAAGTAGACGTTGGGGCGAGCGGCGGATGAACCGCCGCCGTGTATAGAAATGGCGGGAGGGGCAGTGGCAAAAACCAGGGACGAATATTTGAGGGTGGCCCAGATGTTATCGGGGCTGACCTTCTCCATACCCGTGTCGCTTATGACGCTGGCGAAGATCGAAGAAATCGAAGCCGCGGCAGTCAACGATCCGGTCCTGGCATCGCTCGTCAAGGAGCTCCATGACAAGCTGAAGGCCGTGACGCGTCCGGAAGATTATGAGCGGATGGCACAATGCTATGAGGCCTATTCCGAGATCGCCTTTTACCGCGCGGCGACCGGCAGAGGCGTGCCGCTGTCCCGTACACCCGGCACCGGCAAACAGAATCAGAAGCGTCCGGACTTCGTGCATCAGCGTCATGGCGGTGACCTCTATTTTGAGATCAAGGCGCTGGAGATCGCCGATTCCCTATTCAGGCATAAGGAACTTGCAGAGCGTGCGCTGGATAACGCCGCGGACTTGGCCGAGAGAGCAAAAAAACCGGGCATTCATTTTAGTGAGCCGCTCGAAATCTCAGGCGCTCTGCCGGCTGCCAGCACGGTGGAGCGGATCGACCAGACCATCGCCAAGATCATGAACAACGTGAAACCCGGGCAGATATATTGGGGTCCAACGGTTCTCGTCGTCGATCTCGGCCGCTTTGCCGGAATTTATCAAGGCGCGAGCGGCCTGCTTCCGGTCTTCTTTCATGATGGACCGCCCGCGCAGAGCTGCGTTAGCGGCGAGTTGTGGCAAATCGCCTTTGGGAATCCCGGAGAGCGGGTTTTTGAGCTACCTGAGTTCGACGGCAAGTCCAATCTGGCAGGACATCAAACGCGGGAGGGCATTCTTCGCGCACACCCCGGACTGGTGGCAATTGCCTTTATGGTCCCGAGGCTGAGCGCGGAGCCGGAAATTTTCACCATCTGGAACAAGCGCTATGACCAGACCCGCCTGACAAACGCGCCTGCGCTGAACGAACATCAGCTTTACGAAGTCCTGGACGACGTCTCGGACGGGGTTAACGACACAACGAACGAGGACGGATGGGCGCATACGGTTCATCCGGCAAGACCGTGAATCAAGCTC
>SCRB01000775.1 GCA_004299545.1 Rhizobiaceae bacterium | reverse complement strand
CGCCGCACATCAACCTACCCGCCGCAAGGGCGCGCGCCAACGAGGTTCTGACCAATCTTGACCAACGCACGGTCAACGACGGAGGCGGGGTGAAGCCTGGCCGAAAGGACCTGGCCTTCCGTCATGAAACCGGCCTGGACAAGATTGGTCAGAACCTCGTTGGCGCGCGCCCTTGCGGCGGGTAGGTTGATGTGCGGCGCATATTTCGTCGGCGCCTTGAACAGGCCGGCGAGCATCGCCGCTTCGGCCAGCGAGACATCCTTGATGTTCTTGCCGAAATAGAAATCCGCCGCTGCCGTGATGCCGAAGGTGCCACCGCCCATGTAGACCCGGTCGAGATAGAGTTGGAGGATCTGCTTCTTGGTGAGGTTGCATTCGAGCCACACCGACAGGAAGGCCTCCTTGATCTTGCGCTCGATCGTCCGCTGGTTGGAGAGGAACAGGTTCTTGGCGAGCTGCTGGGTGATGGTCGAGCCGCCCTGTACCACGGAATCGGCGCGCACGTTCTCGGTCAGGGCGCGAAACAGGCCAATGAAATCGATGCCGAAATGGTCGAAGAAGCGGCGATCCTCCGTTGCGAGCACCGCCTCGATCAGATAATCGGGCATCTGGTCGACCGGCACGGAATCGCGCTGGATCAGCCCGCGCTGGCCGATCTCGTTGCCATAACGGTCGAGGAAGGTGACGGCGAAATCGCCTTGGTTCCGCCAGTCGCGCGTGGTGTCGTAGAAGGCCGGCTGCGCCAGCGCCAGCATGACGACCGAGCCGGCGGCGCCGAGGGTGAGCCCCTCGCCCAGTATTTCGAAGAACACCCGCCGCCAGCCGCGAACGCGGAAGCGGCGGAAGAAGATGGTCAGGTTCTCCCAGATCTCGCCGGCCTTGAAACCGGCCTTGTAGAGCGAAGAGTCGATCCAGGCGTCGATCGCGAGCAGAAACGTCGCGCGCGGCACTCTTCGCCTGCGGGGAGCCGGCTCCTCGCGGTCCTCGGGACCGTTCATCGACGCTTCGCCTTACTCGAACAATTAATCGACCCCATGGACGATTATGCGTCGATTTTCACGGGCGCGACAAGCAAGGAAGACCCCGCGTCCGGGAAACTTTCCCCGGAAGGTTAAAAATCAAAGGATTCCATCATCTTTCCGTTAAGGAGATTCCCGCTTGCGGCTGGTATAGTGTTTTCAGTTCCGGAAATAACCGTCGGTGTCGAGATCGGCGATGAGACCGACCTCTTCCGGCTTCCAGCCGAGCAGCCGCCGTGCCCGTTCGCTTGAAGCGGGAACGTCCATTGCGGCGAACATGGCGAACCAGCCGAAATGCGCCGCCGCCTCTTCCGGCGACAGGCTGACGACAGGCATGTTCAGGCGGCGGCCGATGAACGTGGCGATCTCCTTGAACGGCACCCCTCCTCGGCGATCGCGTGCCCGAGGACGCCGAACGGGTGAAGGCGCTGATCCTCGCGGATATGCGCTCAGGCCCGCCGGACATATCATTCCCGGGATGACAGGAGCCTTAGCCAGGCCGTCAGGTGAAAGGCGCCCATCAGCAGATACATCGTTGTCATCCCGCTAAAGGCCTGTGTGGCGGGCATCGCCGCGCAAGACATTCCTGAAGCCGCGCCCGACAAATAGCTGCCGAGTGCCATGAGCATGAAAGTCGGTGTCGCGGCGAGGCAGAGTCGGTTCGCCATAGACCGGAGCACCCCGCCGCGCCCCGCCGAACGGTTCCCGGCGGGATGCCGGGAACCACTGATGAAGCGCCAGTCCGTCATTTGCCGTACTCGTCGTGCCGGCGCCACCAGATACCGTCTTCGTTGCGGCCCTTCGGTGCGCGATCAAGCCATTGATACATGCCCCACAATCCGTCGAGGCTGCGCGAGAAGCCGGAATAGGTGTGGTAGACGACCCCACCCTCGAGCGCGAAGGCGCTGACGCCCGGCCGCTCGCGCGTAAAGGTGGCGACATCGGTGCCGGCCGTTGCCGCGATCTGCCCCACCGGTCCTTCCTCGCCGCGCCTTTTCCATTGCTGCACGGTCTGGCCCGCCAGCGGCTCCCCCTTCTTCGTTGTGTCCATCGCCGGTTCGCGCTTGTAATTGTATTCGATGCCGCCATCGCGCTGCTGTTCCTCGGTGAAATAGACGTTGAAATCGGCGTTGAAGTCGGTGGCGAAGGCCGATGCCCAGGGGAACGTCCAACCCATGCGCTTGCGGTAGCCGAGCAGCTTTTCGAGCGGCGCGCGAGACACGGTCCAGAAGGCGACATCATGGTTCTGGAGATGCTTGTAAACGCCGTTATAGCCATCGGCGATGGCCGAGCAGGAGGGGCAGCCGGCCGTATAGTCCGGGCCGAACATGAAGTGGTAGATCATGAGCTGAGAGCGGCCGTCGAAAAGGTCCTCGAGTGTCGCTTTGCCGCCCTCCGTATCGAAGCTGTAATCCTTGTCGATCCGGACCCGTGGCAGGGCCTGCCGCTCCGCGGCCAACTGGTCGCTGCGGCGGGTCAGTTCCTTCTCAGCGTCGAGAAGCGCAAGCCGCGCCTTCAGCGATTCGGTGCGTGAAGTGATCTGCGTATGCATGGTTTTCTCCTTCCTTGTTGAACTTCGCTCTCTCTTATCGCGGGCATCGTGTACCCCACCGGCCTCGCTCCGCCCGGCACCCTCCCCTTGGGAGGGGAGGGAAAGGGGCGGCAGCGCTTTCCTCCACCTGCAAGGGGGAGGTGGCCCCCACGGGTCTCGCCTTTGGCAAGCCCGAGGACAGGCTCCGGGGCGGAGGGGTGAGGCCGCAAAGCCCCGCCGTGCGGCCGCCTCGGCCGGTCGCACCTTTCCTGTGGCCGGCATTTCCATGCCAGCCCTTATGCGCTCGGTATCAGTCCGCTCAGGCGGGGATCCGCTTGTCGTATTCGTCCTTGAGTTCGAGCCAGTGATCCCAGAACGGTTCGGGGTCCTTGTCGGACGCACGGGCGACGAGCACGTCGAGATGGGCGTGCCAGCCGGCGGCGACCTTAAGCATGACGGCGCGCTCGGGCAGGCGGGTATGGACAAGCTTCAAGAGCACGTCCTTACCTTGCGGCGCCAGGGTGATCGTCACCTCGCCCTGTCCGAAGGTGAAGACGAGTTTCCTCGGCTTGTCGATCTCGATCACCCGGCTTTCCATGCTGTGCTCCTCGGAAAAGCCCTCAGGCCGTTTGCCGGGCGGGTCGGAAAGCTCGTCATTGCGCCAGGTAAGAGTGAAGCTCGTATCCGGCCTCTGCTGCATGGAGCCGGAGGCGAGCCATTTCCGGCGCATGTCGCTTTCGGTGAGATAGGACCAGATGCGTTCGATCGGGCCGGGCAGAAGGCGCTCGATGGTGAGCGTCGCGGGTTCGGTCAGGACGCCGAAAGCGCCAGGAATGGCCTGCCGGTTCATGTCTCGTCTCCTTTGTTCGACTTGGGGGGCTTCTTTGAAGCGGACGCCCTCCCAGCATCCTCCTCGCGGAGCAGGTGCTCGAGAACGTCGAGACGGTCGCTCCAGTAATGTTCATAGTAGTTAAGCCATTCCTGCGCGCTGGCGAGAGGGCCAGGCTCAAGGAAGCACCAATGGGTACGGCCGCGCACCTCGCGGCGAATAAGGCCGGCGCTTTCCAGCACCTTGATGTGTTTTGAAGCGGCCGCGAGCGACATATCGAAGGGTGCGGCCAATTGGCTGACCGTCCGCTCGCCCTCCGTCAGGTTGCGCAGCATATGCCGGCGCGTCGCATCGCCAAGGGCGTGAAAAACGGTATCCAACGGATCTTGTGTCAACTCAACCATATGGTTGAATATAGAGGAAGGGCGCTCCATGGTCAACCATCTAGTTTAATAATTTTTATAGGAAAATATTCTTGACACCGTGACGGTGGTTTGGTAGGTTCTGGCTATCGTCGGAAATGTGTAGCTGGCGGGGCGGCGATGAGGTTCCAAACCGCTTCAGGCTTTGGCCAGCTCTTTTCCCGTAGAAGCTTTTCCAGCCTTTCAGGATCTTTCACCCATGCGCGAATTGCCCGCGCGGGATCGTGCCTTGCGTGCTCTTGCCGAAGGCGCGCGCCCGACGCTCGAATTGCTGTCGGATGTTTCCGGCCGTTCCTATGATCGGCTGAAGGCGACCGCAGAGCGCGAGGGCTGGGCGCTCGACCGCTTTGCGCCGGACGAGATCGCGGAGCGTATCCGCGCCGTCACCGAACCGCTTCTCACTCACGTCGAAGCGCTGGGCAGAAAGGCGCTGGAGGAGGGTGGCCGCGTCGAAAAGGGAGAGATCGAAGCCATTATCGGCATCATCAGAAGCCTCGAAAAAATAGGCGAAATCATGCGGACGGGCGTGGAAGTTCCGGCCGCAAAGGAGAACCAGATCGGACAGGATGAAGACATGGCCGCCACACTCGATCGCATCAACGGCCGTATGGTCGAATTGGCCCGTGAGCTCGCAGCTCAAATGGTTGCAGAGGAATGTCGGGCTGGCCGGTGTCTTGCGCGCCAGTGGGGCGTGGGTCGCTGAGGCGCGCCTCAAGCAATATCCGCTCATGCTTGATGAGCCGGCGATCTGGCTGGTCGTCGGCGGGCGCGGCTCGGGCAAGACGAGGCTCGGCGCAGAATGGGTCGACGCGCTCGTGCGCGGCCTGCCACCCTTCGCCACACACCGCCATGGCCGCATCGCGCTGGTCGGCGAGACCCTGGCCGATGCGCGCGAGGTGATGATCGAGGGCATTTCCGGCATCGTCACCACGGCACGCGGCGAACGGCCGCGCTACGAGGCCACGAGGCGGCGGCTGTTATGGGATAACGGCGCGGTGGCGCAGGTGTTTTCCTCGGAGGATCCCGAAAGCTTGCGCGGGCCGCAGTTCGAGGCGGCCTGGTGCGACGAACTGGCCAAATGGAAGCATCCCGAGGAGTGCTTCGACATGCTGCAATTCGGTTTGCGGCTGGGCGAGAACCCGCGCCAGATCGTCACCACCACGCCGAAGCCGGTGCCGCTTTTGCGCCGCCTGCTTGAGGACCCTTCGGTGACGGTGACGCATATGAAGACGGCGGAGAACGCCGGCAATCTAGCGCGGCCTTTCCTTGAGGCGATGGAAAAGCGCTATGGCGGGACCAGGCTCGGCCGGCAGGAACTCGACGGCGAACTGATCGAGGAGCGCGCCGATGCGCTCTGGTCGCGCGCCCTACTGGAGCAGGCGGTTTCGATGCCGCACGGCGCCTTGCAGCGCATCGTCGTCGCCGTCGATCCGCCGGCGAGCGCCAACCGGTCCTCGGACGCCTGCGGCATCGTCGCGGCAGGGCTCGATCATGCCGGCAACGCGGTGGTGCTGGCGGATGCAAGCGTCAAGGCCGCCAAGCCGCGTGCGTGGGCCTCCGCCGCCGTAGCGCTCTATCACCGGCTGGAGGCGGACTGCATCGTGGCCGAGGTGAACCAGGGCGGCGACATGGTGACGGCGGTGCTTGCGACGGTCGATCCCACGGTGCCGGTCCGCGCCCGCCGCGCCCATCGCGGCAAATGGCTGCGCGCCGAACCGGTCGCCGCGCTTTATGAGCAGGGCAGGGTGGCGCATGCCGCCCGCTTCCCGGAGCTTGAGGACGAGATGTGCGATTTCGGCCCCGACGGGCTGTCGAACGGCCGCTCGCCGGACCGGCTCGACGCGCTGGTCTGGGCCATCGGCGAATTGCTGCTCGGCGGCAAGGGCGAGCCGCGGGTGAGGGGCGTGGGGTAACGGCAGTCGGCAATTGGCAGGTCGGCAGTCGGTAGCAGGGAAAAATATGGCGGGAAATAAGTGGCTGTCTATGCCAAGCTGCGTTTTGCTTCTGACCTTCTTCCGACCGCCGACCTGCCGACTGCCATTTCTAGGAGAAAATCATGGCATTCAACTGGCCCTGGGCGAAGCGTCCGGGAGGGAAGGCCGCACCCGAAGGAAAGAGCGGCGGCTATGGTTTCGTGGCGCTGCATGTCGAAGGCGAAGCGCACTGGACGCGCCGCGATTATCCGGCGCTCGCCCGCGAGGGCTTCATGCGCAATCCGATCGTACACCGTTCGGTCCGCCTGGTCGCCGACACCGCGGCTTCAGTGCCCTGGCTGCTCTATCAGGGCGCGAACGAACTCACCGCGCACCCGCTGCTCGATCTTCTGGCGCGGCCGAACCACCGCCAGGCTGGCGCCAGTTTCATGGAGGCGCTTTACGGCTATCTCATCCTGTCGGGCAACGCCTATCTCGAACGGGTCGATGCAGGGGCGCTGGCGGAACTTCACCTGCTCAGGCCCGATCGTGTCACCGTTCTGACCGACGCCGCCGGCTGGCCGGTGGCGTTAAAATACAGCCAGACAG
>SCRB01000774.1 GCA_004299545.1 Rhizobiaceae bacterium | reverse complement strand
CTGCCACGAGGCCTGATGGGACTCCTGGCAGGAGGAAAACAAGCGCGATGATGATGCCGCCCGTCATCATCATGTGGACCTGGAGGAAACTCCCCAGCACAACCTGGGTGAGGATCGTCATGATTGCCGCTCCCAGCCACGGCCCGAACAGCGTTCCCATGCCGCCGAGCAAGGCAAAGACGATGATCGAAAAGGAAAGGTCGGGGCGGAACACCGAAGATGTCGCGATATAGCCGAGGCTGAAGGCGTAGGCGGCTCCCGCGAGACCCGTTAGAAGGGCGCTGAGAACGAAGGCGAGAAGCTTGAAGCGCTCCGTCGGCACGCCGAGCATGCGGGCGGTGTCCTCGTCTTCGCGGATCGCGATCAGACCATAGCCCAGCCTTGAATAGCGAACGAGCGCGGCAACACACAGGCTGCCGAGCGCCAGCACGAGAAAGACGTAATAGAAGAAAACCTCCGGAGCCGCGTCGGTTACCGGTTCGAGGTTGATGCCAAGCGCTCCCTCGAACAGGTCGACATTGGCCGAAAGCTCGCTCAGGACAAGCGAGACGCCCAGCATCGCGATGGCGAAATAGGCTCCCCTCAGCCGCAGCAGCGGATAGCCGATCACAAGGGCGAAGACCGTCGCGGCCGCGCCGCCAGCGGCAACGCTGAGGACAAACCGCATGGCCGGTTCCGCGATCTGCACATGCTCCTGCAGTAGAGCGGCGGTGAATGCGCCGAGCCCGAGAAAGGCGGCGTTGCCGAAGCTCCAATATCCGGCGAAGCCGCCAAGGATGTTCCAGGCCGTGGCCAACGCGGCACCGAAAAGCACGGTCTGCGCGACACGCAGCGCGAAGGGTGACGCGCCGGCGGGAACGAATGCCAGCACGATCGCAAGCACGATGACGGCCAGCAGCCATTTCACGTTCGAGGAGCCCGCCAAAATCATCAGCGTGACCCGCTGAAAGCGTTGCCCAGAATCCCGTTCGGGCGAATGACCAGCATCAGGACGAGAACGAGAAAGGCCATCGCGTTCGGATAGGCTGCCCCGATGAACTGCGTCGTCAGAGTCGATATGATCCCCAGAAGAAGGCCCCCGAACAGGGCTCCCGAAGCGCTGCCGATGCCTCCCAGCACAACGACGGCAAAACCGTAGATCGTCCATTGCTCCTGGCTGGCGGGAGAGAACGGATAAAGCATCCCGATCAATACGCCGGCGGCGCCGGCGAAGGCGCCCGCCAGGCCGAAGGTGATGGCATAGATGCGATCGATGTCGACGCCGCAAAGACGCGCGGCGAGGCTCTGTTCGGCGGTCGCCTTGATCACGCGGCCGATGGGCAAACGGTTCAGGACAAGCGACAGAAGGGCGATCAGGATGAGGCTCGCAGCCAGGCTGATAAGGTCCAGGCTGTTGAAAACCACGCCTCCCAGCCGGAAATGCGCATTGGCATAAGCGGGTCGAAGGCTCTGGAAATCCGGCGAGAAAGCCAGCGTGAAGACATTCTGTATGACCAGAGCCGCGCCATAAGTGACAAGAAGGGACGACAGAAGATTGGAGCGCCTGATGGCGGGATGGACGATAATGCGGTCATAGCCATAGCTGGCGAGGAAGCAGAGCACGGCAACGAATGGAAGCGCCACAAGTGCGTCAAGGCCCAGGAACTGTTTTGCCAGAAGGGCAATGTAGGCGCCAAGGATGACCATAATGCCATGGCTGAGGTTGACCACGCCCATGACGCCGAAGATCAGGGAGAAGCCCACCGCGGCGAGCGAGAGCACCGACCCCTGCATCAAGCCGTCGACCAGCGACTGCACCAGATGGACCATCGGCGCGGCTATCCTTTCTCCTCTTGCGCGGCGAACGCTTCCGCGACCGCGGTTCCCGTCGCGTGCCAGACACCGTCCGTGCGGGTGGTGTATTCGATGAAGCGACGCAGCAGCGCAAGACGGGAAGGCCGTCCGATGACCTGCGGGTGCAAAACCAGGTTGAACAGGCCACCCCATTGGCACAATTCGTCGAATTCATCCTTCCAGATCGTGAAGATATGGTCGTTGGTCTGGATGGTTCGCGGATGGCGTATGGAGGTCATGGCATAGTTGGCGTCGCCTATCGCCCAATGTGTCGGAAGCTCGACCGGGCCGACACGACCGTCAGGCAAGCGGTGCCGGTAGGGATAGACGTCGTCCAGCATGTTCGAATTGTAGAGAAAGCCGCGATCGGCCAGCATCTTGATCGTGTTGGCGCCGATCTCCGCGGCGGGCGGACGATATCCCCGCGGCTTGTAATTGAGGAACTTGTCCAGCACCTCGGACCCGCGGTCGAAATCGGCGCATTCGGCATCCGGACGCCTGGGATCGGCCCATTCATGTGAATAGCCATGATGTCCGATCTCATGCCCGGCGTAGATGATTTCCTTGCATCTGTCCGTATGATGCTCGGCCACCCATCCGGGAACGAAGAACGTCGCGGGCATCTTCGTCTCGGCCAGAAGCTCAAGCAGCTTCGGGACGGCGCGCTTGGCGCCATAGAGGCCTTGCGAGAGAACGCCCAGGCGATCCGCGTTGTCGGGGTCTCTTGCCAGCCATACGGACTCGGCATCGAAGTCGAATGTCCACATGACGGCAACCCGGGCTCCGCCCGGCCATTTGACTGACATACCAGTTCCTCGGTTATTGGCGGCTATCGGCCGGATTACCATTTCGGCTTGGGAAAGAGCAGCTTGGCGGTCGAGACCTTCTCCGGAAAGACGACGGCGATGTTGCCGTTCTGGATCTGCCCGATCGCCGGCCCCATGAACACGGGATCGCCATCGCCGTCCTTGGTGAACTTGATCCGCCCGTAAACGGATTCGAAGTCGAGCGCGGCGAGCTTGTCGCGGACCTTTTCGGTGTCCAGGCCGCCGGCCTCCTGCATCGCGCGAACATAGGAGACGATACAGGCCGAAGCGGCGACGGTCTGGTAGGACGCGTGCCGTTTGCTGACGGAGTTATAGTATTTGTAATAGTCCTGGCTGGAGCCGAAGATGGGGTCCGAGAAGTGGAAGGACGGTTCCCAATACTGGATATTGGTGATCCCCTCGCCAAGCTTGCCGAGATTGTCCCGAAACGCCTTCGATTCAGGACCGAGCGCCATGAACAGCAGCTTGATGTTCGTTCCGGTCGATGCGAGCTGTTGGGCGATCAGTGCCGATTCATGCTCATGCGTCGTGCAGACCAGGGCGTCCGGGACAGCACCGCTGATCTGCGAGACAACGCCCGAGACATCATTGGCCGTCGGCGGCAGACGATAGACGTTCTTCAGTTCGATGCCCGCCTCCTTCAAGGCGGCGATCGTGCCGTCGGCCTGCGTCTTCGAATAGGAATCGTTGGTCGTCACCAGCGAGCAGCTCTTGATGCCACCATTTAGCGATTTCATCATCGCTACGAGGGAGACGAGCTGGCGGGAGGCGCGCGGAAACATGCCGAACATGAATTTATAGTGGCGGGTGAATATCTGGTCGGATCCGCCACCGGCCTGCACGGTGATCCTCTTCGCCCGCTCGGTAATGGCCGCGGACGGCAGGACGATCGCGCTCGAAAACGAGCCGAGGAAAAAGTTCACGCCGTCGTCGACCTGCTTCTGGACGAGCGTTGTCGCCCTT
Source organism: Rhizobiaceae bacterium (assembly GCA_004299545.1). Lineage (GTDB taxonomy): Bacteria > Pseudomonadota > Alphaproteobacteria > Rhizobiales > Rhizobiaceae > Mesorhizobium_L. The sequence goes on along the minus strand of SCRB01000774.1, from coordinate 5,548 downwards.
TGCGGATCGCTGGCATCGTCGAACATCTGGAGCTTGAGCTCGTAGAGATCCCCACCGATCTTCACGCCACCCAGCTTCTCGTTGATGTACTGGATGGCTACCTTGTAGCCTTGCAGGACATTCAGCCCCGTATCCGCCTCCTTTCCGCTCATCGGAATGGAGCCGCCAAAAACGATCGTCTTCGGTTTCTGTGCCGCGGCTGGAAAAACGCCGGTGGAAAGAAACGCGGCGCCAGCCGCGCTGGACTTCAGGAAGTCACGACGATCGATCTTCATGTGTTCCCCCTTGATATTCCGTGGGCCGGTATCGATCGATGATCGGCGGCACCAGTTGCAAGCCTCCCGCAAGCCTTGTATTGCATAGCGATACGACCTAATTGAAAATGCTAGGACGAGGAACGGACCGATGTCAACAGAAATAACACGAGGTGTCGCGCGGGATGCGGCTGCGGCCGGCGATCGCCTTTTCGTGCAGTCGCTTGCAAAGGCCATCGCCCTTCTGGAGGCGTTCTCCGGTTCGCCGGCGCCGAAATCCCTGTCGCAACTCGCCGAGCGCGCCGGATGCGACCGCAGCACCGCGCAGAGGATGGCGCACACGCTGATCGCTCTCGGCTATCTCGAGCGGACGGCAACCGGCCTGGTGCCGGGCATCAGGCTGGTCGAACGGGCCTGCGATTATCTGCGCAGCAATCCGTTCATCGAACGTGCCACGCCAATCATAATCGACCTTCGCCGCAGCACGACCGAAAGAGTGGACTTCAGTGTTTTCGACGATCTCGGAATGGTCTTCTCGATCCGCCAGCCAAGCAAGCGCGAAACATTCGTGGCGACTGTGATTGGCCGCAGGGTCCCGACCTTCTGCTCCTCCGGGGGACGGGCCGTGCTCGCGGCGCTTCCCGATGCGAGGGTTGACGACATCATCCGGCGTTCCGATCGCAGGCAGTACACGCCGGGAACCAAGACCACGCCAGCCGAAATCTGGAAGGAAGTCCGCAAGATCAGGCAGACGGGTTACGCCATCGCCGTGGAAGAGTTGCTGCCCGGAGAAGTCTCTCTCGGGACCGCGGTGACGGAGCAGGATTTACCGGTCGCGGCCATTCACGTCGCTGGTTCGCTCAGCGAATGGTCCGTCGCCGATTTTGCGGCGAAAATCGGCCCGTTGGCGATGGAGGCGGCGCGCGCCCTTAGCCGCTGATCCTTTCGCAGTCTTTTGCTTGACACCCCCGATCCCCGGTGATTGGTTCAATGCAATCATATCACCATGCAATATGGTCGGTCGGCAGGGCTTCAATCCTCCCGCATCTAAACCGCTGGAAATATTGGCGGTACGGCGCCGCGGAATGCTGTTCCTGAATAGCGCTCAGGCGCGCCACCCTCTTTTCGGACAGGAGAACCCATGGACGGCTTTAATGTCTGCCTCTCTTTCGATTTCGACGCCATGTCGGTGATGGTGGCGCGCGGGCTGAAAAGCCCGACGCCGATTTCGCGTGGGGAATTCGGTGCCGTCGGCGCGAACCGTATCCTCGCCCTGCTCGACAAATACCGCCTCAAGGCATCCTGGTTCATTCCCGGAACGACCGTCAAAACCTATCCCGGCCATGTGCGGCGGATCGCGGAAGCCGGTCACGAGATCGGAAATCACGGCTGGACCCATGTACCGCCCGCCAGCCTGTCGCCGCAGCAGGAGGAGGCCGGCCTGCTGCGTGCCAATGAAGCCATTGCGGAAATTTATGGCAAGCCTCCCGTCGGCTATCGCTCGCCCGCCTGGGACCTGAGCCCCACCAGCGTCGACCTGCTCCTCAAGCACGGCTTTCTTTACGACAGCAGCATGATGGGCCACGACCATCATCCTTATCATGCACGCCGCAACGATATCGTGCCCGATGACGAGCCGATCGAGTTCGGCGAGACCACGTCCCTGATCGAGATGCCCGTCAGCTGGTCGCTCGACGATTTTCCGCACTTCGAATACATGCGCACGAAGGAATCCACCTTGCCGGGGCTGCGCAGCGCCAGCGACGTGCTGGAAAACTGGGTGCAGGATTTCGAATATATGAAATTGAGCGAACAGTGGGGCGTGCTCACCTATACGTTCCATCCTTTCGTCAGCGGCCGAGGCCACAGAATGCTGCTGCTCGAGCGGCTGATCACGTCATTGCTGGAAAGAGGCGCGGTATTCATGACGGTCGAAGAGGCGGCTCTGAAATTTCGCGATCGCGGCAAGCATACGGGCTGAGATTTCCGACCGCTTCAAAGCGGCTTTGGCCACAACTTCCCGGCAATCGCCAGAGATCCGATGCGATGAACAAGTCGACGAAAACCGAAACGATCAGCGGCCTGCGGGCGCCTGTCGACATTCTGGTCGATCAATGGGGCATCGCCCATATTCGCGCACAATCCATGCCCGATCTCTTCTTCGCGCAAGGGTACAACGCAGCAAGGGATCGCCTCTGGCAGATGGATCTGTGGCGCAAGCGCGGCCTTGGCCTGCTCGCCGCCGATTTCGGCCCCGGCTATCTCGCTCAGGATCGGGCGTCGAGGCTTTTCCTCTATCGCGGCGACATGGACGCGGAATGGCGGGCCTATGCGCCGGACGCCAAGGATATCTGCACCGCCTTCGTCGCCGGGATCAATGCCTATGTGGACCTCACCTTGCGGGAACGGGGCCGCCTTCCACCAGAATTCGTGCAGATGGACACGCTGCCGGCGCACTGGCGGCCCGAGGATGTGGTGCGTATCCGAAGCCATGCGATGACGCGCAACGCGCTGTCGGAGGTACTGCGCGCACGGATCCTTTCCGGCGCCGATCAGGCGACAGACGATTTGAGGGTGAACCTCGAACCCGCCATCACACCGACCATCCCGGAGGGACTGGACCTTTCCGACGTATCGCTCGACATTCTTTCCGTTCTCAAGCTGGCGACGGCGCGTGTCACCTTTTCCCCCGAGCGGCTCGCAGCGCCGCTCGACGATGCGTGGAAATGGTCGACCGTCACCGATCTCGGCGATGTCGTGGCGGAAGCCTCGATGCAGGGGTCGAACAACTGGGTCGTCGACGCCGCTCACACGACGACGGGCCGCCCCATCATGGCAAGCGATCCCCACCGCACGCATGCGATTCCGTCCCTGCGCTACCTCGTTCATCTGAGCGCGCCAGGCTTCGACGCCATCGGCACCGGCGAGCCTGTCGCTCCCGGCATCTCCATGGGGCATAACGGTCATGCCGCTTTCAGCCTGACGATTTTCTATGCCGATCAGGAAGACCTCTATGTCTACGAAACGGAGCCCGGCAATCCCGACCGCTATCGTTACCAGGACAGCTTTGAGGACATGCGGGTGGTCGAGGAGACCTTTGGGGTCAAGGGCTATCCCGACCAGACGATCCCTCTCAGGTTTACCCGTCACGGCCCCCTGCTCTTCGAAGATCGGGAAAAGCGGCGGGCCTTCGCTGTCCGCTCGGTCTGGTTCGAGCCGGGCTCCGCGGCCTACTTGAGAAGTCTCTCCACCATGCGCGCCGGAACGATAGAGGCGTTCCGCGACGCGATGCGGGGCTGGGGAGTACCTTCCGCCAACCATGTTTATGCCGACGACAACGGCACCATCGCATGGGTGCCGGCCGGCTGGACGCCGATCCGCCCTAACTGGGACGGCCTGCTTCCCGTGCCGGGCGACGGGCGCTACGAATGGGCCGGCTTCCTCGACAACGAAAAACTTCCGCGCGTGGTCAATCCCGAAAAGGGATATTTCGCCACCGCCAACGCCATGAACCTGCCCGAAGGCTACCCCTATTCCGTCGGTTACGAATGGGTCGAAGGCTCGCGTTCCTGGCGCGTCCACGAAGTGCTGGATGCGACGCTGCCGCATTCGATCGACGCGGCCTGCGCCCTGCAGACGGATGTGGTCTCCATTCCCGCGCGCCGGCTGACAGCCATCCTGCACGATCTGAAGGCCGAGGGAAATGCCGCCCGGGCGCTCGCGCTGTTTCACGGCTGGGACCATGAGCTTACCGCCGAGAGCGCCGCCGCGGCGCTTTTCGAATTGTGGTGGACGAAACATCTGAAGCCGGGCCTGTTTACGCGTCTCGTGTCTGACGATGAGCTACGCCCTCTCTTCTCTCCCGGCGACGTCGAGAGCATTCTGCGCGTACTGGAAACACCCGACCGCCGCTTCGGCGCCGATCCCGTCGACGGCCGTAACGCGCTTCTCCTCGAGACGCTTTCAGCTGCCTGGGCCGACTGCGAGGCGCGGCTCGGCGATGATCCCGCGACGTGGAAATGGGGCAGCCTGCACCATGCCTTCTTCGAGCATCCGCTTTCGCCGCTCTCATCCGGGGAGCAGCGCGGAACGCTGAATATCGGTCCCTATCCGCATGGCGGTAATGTCTCGACGCCGATGCATACCGGTTATCGCGGCACTGATTTCCGTACCATCGCGGGTGCTTCGGTCCGCATGGTCGTCGATGTCGGCGCGTGGGACAACAGCCGCTGGGTGAACGCTCCGGGCCAGTCGGGCGATCCTCGCTCGCCGCATTACAGCGACCTTTCCTCCGTCTGGGCCGCGGGAGACTACGTTCCGATGCTCTACTCCCGCGACGCGGTCGACAAGGCAATGACCGCGCATATACGGCTTGTTCCCGCTTGACCGGCTTGACCGTCAATCAAGCGCATTGGTCACTGGCTATCCCGCCCGATCTCGCGGTAGTCGCGCCCCACCCGGGTGCTGAACGGGTGCCGGTCGGCTATGAGCAAAGTGCAAATTTAGCTACACTCCCGCGATGACATCGACCACCGATTCGCATGCGGAACGGATCAGCTACCATCAGCAATTGACGGTCGAAGCCCTGGTGCATGTCGGCGTCGCGCTTGTTCTCGTCGCCGTCGCCGTCTCCAGTTTCGCAGTTTCGATCCCCTTCGGCGTTGTCACGGCCTTCGCCATGATGATGCTTTTCTCCGTCGCCCTGCCGCAGGGCATTCCAGTCGTCATCATCTGCTCATTCCTGTATCAGAATGTCGCGGTTGCCTGGTTCACGCCCTATATTTCCGACAATGCCGCGTTCGACGCCCTGCGTGGCGCGAACTTCGTGATGCTGATGGCGGCATATGGGGTTTTTTTCCTCGCCTCGTTCCAGAACCGGCTGCGTCCGGTCGTCGACCTCAGGCCCTGGCTGCTGTGGTCGATCGCGTTAAGCGGCATCATCTGCTTCTATCTCGCGCTCGGCGCCGTGCATGGTACGCCGAAGGATGCGATCGCCTATTTCCGCAACACGATCACGCCGATCGCCTGTTTTCACATCGCTATCGTCGCCGCGTGCCTCTACAGGGTGGAATTGCGCAAAAGCCTTGTCTGGCTCGGCAGCGGCGCCATCGTCTATGGCTATCTCGAACTCATCTTCAAGCTCGATTTCCTCAGCCTTTTTCACGGCGACGAATATCTGCTGCGGGCCATTCGTCGGCAGATCGAGAACGGCACATTCGAAAAGCAAATGCGCGAGACGGGTTACGTCATCATGAACTTCAACGATATTCTGATGACCAACTTCTTCAACACCT
>SCRB01000773.1 GCA_004299545.1 Rhizobiaceae bacterium | reverse complement strand
GATTACGCGCAAGTCCGGGACCGGTGACGACAGCGATGTCGACATCAGCGAGGACGACAACGCTCCCATTCGCGTCGCTTCGGCAGCAGGCTTCGCCCGGCTCGACCCGCATGGCCTGCTGCTGCAGCGCCAGACAGTGGATACGGCCTGCCTGAAGCCAGGCCTTGTCGCCATCCTCAAGGAAATCGAACAGCATTTTGGCCATAAGCTGATCGTGACCTCGGGCTTCCGCAGCCCGGTTCACAATGCGGCCGCCCATGGCGCGTTAAACTCGCTGCACATGTTCTGCGCCGCCGCTGATGTCCAGATGCCCGGCGTCAGCAAATGGCAATTGGCGGATTACGCGCGCAGCCTGCCAGGCCGGGGCGGCGTCGGAACCTATTGCTATACGGATTCTGTCCATATCGACATCGGCCCCGAGCGCGACTGGAACTGGCGCTGCCGCCGCCGCAAGCACTGAATTGTGCACCGGACCGATGGCCGTACAATCGAAACAGGCTCCGGCGCACCTGCGGCGGTTTTTCCGAAAAAACTTTTCCCGGCATCCCGCTTGACGGGTTGCCGCCCGACGACAACACCGATATAAGCCGCCTGCCGCGCGCCCATCGTCTAGCGGTCTAGGACATCGCCCTTTCACGGCGGGAACACGGGTTCGAGTCCCGTTGGGCGTGCCAGCAAAATCAGATGCTTAGATCGCATCCCACCAAAACCGTCGAATAAGTGCCGAATAAAACGCTGGTGATAGGCTAGCAAATAGAGGCAAAGCGAGACGGATTCGACTCCCCTGCCCCGCCCGTGCCATCGTCGCGGCGGGTTATGGGAGGGGCAGTTGTCCGAATATCTTCAAATCGTTGCTACTGTGGCCGCGATTATGAGTGCATTAGCCGCCACCGGATCAGTTGTGGCTGCAATTTGGGGCCCGTCACGAGCACGCGGGTATCGAATGTCAAATTCGTTCCACTAGGCCGTAGTGACGAATTAACGATTGACTGCGCCGCAGCGGAAATCCGTCATTACGGCCTAATCTATCAGGTATTGCCGGAACCTCCCGCCGAGGGAAAACGGCGGGCGAATTCCTTCTCGTTACCGGCAGCCAGAAGTTTTGCCTGTCGCACCCATTGCTCACGTTTGATGCGGCCGTCGAACTGGAGATATTCCTCGATGCGCTTGATATCGGCAGCCGTCCAGGCGGCGATCTGAGCGAACGTGGTGATCCCATGTTCGTTGAGGCGGCGCTCATTCACAGGCCCGATACCAATCAGGCGCCGCAAATTGTCCTTGCCGGCGGCACTCGCGGTTTTTGCCTTGGCCGCTGGAGCCTTGGCGGCCTTGACGTTGCCGGATTTGGCAGGCGCCCCCGTCGAAGGTACCTGCGGAGCATCGGGAGCGGAAGGAAAGGCGACTACATTTACTGGTGCCACAGAAGATTGCGCAGTCTTCGCCTCCTGCAGTTGGCGTTCGAGGTCCGCACGCGCGCTCCCGCAGGCTGCCAGTTCGTCATTCAGGCGCGTCGCATCCGCCTTCATCTTGTCGTTGTCGCGGCGCACGCGATCAAGGGAGCTGCGCATGTCTTCGAGTTCACGACGCCGGCGTCCCCACAGAAACCAGCCAACCAACAAACCGATGACGAACGCCAGAAGCACATAGAAAAAAGTCATTGCCCTCTCCTGTCTTAATGCGCCGATCGACCGACGTGATGCACTTGACACTACATCTTCCGCAAAATGCAGCCAAAGGAAAGCCATGGTGAAGCCGTGTCGTTTCCAGTCAGGCCTCTCTTTCCGGCGTATCCACAGATCCATGCAGGATGGCCCGGCACATGCCCCAATAACGCCCGGATAATTTCTCCGGGGCGACAGGCGGGCGCGCCTGATTGACCCCTCGCGCGCCGTCCGCCAGCAATTGAGCGAGATCCTCCACATCTATGCCGGGCCTCAGTCGCAATCTGCCAGCATCCTGAAGTTCAAGGAGCAATTCGGTCAATTGCTGCTGAAAGACGGTTGCGGCCTCCATCATGATCCCGCCTGCGCGGCGGAATGCCTGGTCGTTGATTTCCAGCGCGTGCGGCGAGGAACTGAGCCGGCGGCGTGCTTCCCCATAGCGCACGTTCATGATCTCGCCCATGATGTCGGCGACGCTTCCGCCCGCCTCCGACACCGCGCGGCCGGCCGCCATGCCGTCGCGCGTCGCGCTCACATTGCCGACACGCAACATATGGCGAAAAGCGTCGTCCTTGTTGGAAAAATGGTTGTAAAGGCCCCGCCGCGTCATGCCGCACAACTGGGCGAGCCTGCTCATCGTCAACTGTTCATAGCCGAAATCCAGGAATGCCTGGCGCAGCCGCTCGAAAAGAATCTCGTCAGATGCCATCTCGTCCACCTCTTCACATATTGCTCAGTTTTGAGAAATATGTGAAACAGATAATTGCGGCCGGCCGTGGCGGAGACGCGTGGGCGGGCGAAATGAACCATCGGCAGACTCGAGAGGC
>SCRB01000772.1 GCA_004299545.1 Rhizobiaceae bacterium | reverse complement strand
GTTCTATCGCGCCCTGTCGCGCATCTTCGTCGCGAAGGCAATCCGCGGCACCGGGCGAAATGATGACGTCGCCGGCCCGCTTGAGCAAAGCTCCCGTGACGGTTTGTTAGCGGAATCCGACCGATAGCTGCGTCTCGGAGCTGTCACAGCGCTCGCCTTCACCCGCACCATTGACGGCCCGGTCATGTGTCAAGCTGCTTGACGCCCTCACCCTTCGACTCTTCATTTGCCCGCCCGTCCAGGGCCACGGTCCCGGGAATATGAACCGGGGTTGCAGGCAGAACCTGGAAATCGCTGCGCTGATCGGGATCGACCGCCGGCGCCTGCCAGGAGCGCCATAAGGCATGCAATCCGTAAAGCCCATAAATGATGGCCATTGCAATGAAAAAGCCTGATGGGCCCGTTGCATCCATGAGCCGCCCGCCGAGTTGCGGGCCGATCATGGTGCCAATGCCGTAAACGATCAGCAGGCCGCCCGACACTTGCAGGAATTCGCCTGCATCGGCCTTGTCGTTGGCATGTGCGACATTGAGCGCGTAGATCGTGAAAAGAACTGAACCCAGTGCAAACACGCCGCCGATAATTGCCACAGGCCGAACAGGCGAAGTGACGATCATGATCAGGGAAATCACCACTCCAATCAGTCCGGCAAACGCCATGACGACGCGACGATCGATGCGGTCGGACAGCCTGCCGAACGGAACCTGGAACAGCATGCCGCCCACCATCGCGGCCGTCATCATGGTGGCGATGCCTGTCGCGGAAAGCCCGACCGACCGTCCGTAAAGCGGCCCGAAATAGTTCCAGTTGCCAAAGATGACGCCGGCGAGGAATGAACCGACGAGCGCCGCCGGCGATTTGAAATAAAGCGCCTTGAGATCGAGGGACACGCGGGTAAGCGGTTGCGGCGACTGCGCCGTCGTGAAGGCAATCGGCAGCATTGCGATGCTATAGAGCAAAGCGCCAATCATGAACAATGCCGAGGTTCCCACCTGGCCCAAAGGCAGGATGAATTGTCCCGCTCCGACGCCCGACATGGAAGCGATCATGTAGCCGGCGAAAATCGCACCACGATTGGCGTTATCCACACGCTCGTTGAGCCAGCTTTCTATGATCATGTAAGCGCCGGAAAGAGCAAAGCCGCCTATTACCCGAAATCCGCACCATGCAAACGGCTCAAGGACCAGGGCATGGAGCAGCAAGGAAATGCCGAGCAGCGCCTGAAGTGCGGCAAACACACGGATATGGCCGACCCGCTTCACCAGGATCGGTGTGACGATGCAGCCTGCGGTGAAGGCAAGCGCATAAGACGTTCCAATCCAAGCGATTTCGGTGCGATCCCAGCCTTCCGCGGCGGCTCGCAACGGGATGAGCATGCCCTGCAATCCAACCGCCAGCATCATGATGAATGTACTGAGCAGCAACACGCCGACCGATCGCAAGCTGCCCATCATGATGACGCCAATCCCTGGATGACCCAAAGCTGAAATTATCACCGAGATCGCGGCATCGACTTTTCAAGGAGCGTCCACAACCGACGCTTTCGCGGCGTCAGCGTAGTCGCAGGCCGCGAATATTTTTGCAGGCTGTGCCGGATTTCGCAGCGACGCCGAGCTCCTCAAAAGCCTGTAAAACAGGTCAATTGAGAGGAAGTCGCCTGTAGCGATGCGGATGAGCCGGGTCGTAGAAGTGGTCCAGTGGGCCATTGTCAACGAAATGGCGATGCCAGACCTTCAGCGCGTCCTGATCGAGTGTTACGCCCAGACCCGGCCCTTCGGGCACGGTAACCACATCGTCGGTTTGCCTGAATGGCCCGCCTTCGATGACGTCGCCGATTTGCCATCTGAATAAGGATTGCGACGGTTCAGTGATCCAGGGCGTTGCTGCCTTTACGTGCAGGTAGGCAGCCGTCGCGACGCCAGCATCGCCCGAATAGCACCAGAAGCCGACATTCATCGCCTCGCAGGCGCCGATGAACCTTGTCGCACGTGTTATGCCGCCGAGCACGGCGAAGTTTGTGACGATGGTATCCGGAACGCCTAGCCGGACAGCCTTTCGTATATCGGGAATATGCGTGGAAAACGGGATCGAGGAATGACGCCTCAGCACCGCCATCTCCTCGAAGGTGGCGACCGGATCTTCATAGTTTCGGACGTTGTAGGGCTCGATCTCACGCAGAACGTGGATGGCGGTCGCGACGGACCATTGCATGTTGGAATCGAGCCGGATCATGGCTCGGGGTCCCAGCGCTTCTCGAATGGCTTTCACCGTCTCGATCTCCAGAACCGGATCGCCGAGGATGAGCTTGCCCTCGAACATGGTCGAACCATGGGCTTCGCGCATGGCCATGCAATAGTCCGCGACTTCGCTGGAGCAGGTTTCGGACTCGGGTCGGAAGCCGAAATACTCGGTGAAGGGAATGTTCTTGCGAACCGCACCGCCCAGGAGCCGGTAAAGCGGCTCTTCGGCGACCTTGCCGCGCAGGTCCCACATGGCGATCTCGATGGAGCCGAATGCCTTGACGACCGAGGAATCATCCGTGTTCTGAACAACCTGCCAGGGCGGCAGGCAGACCGCCTCGCATCCGGCAATATCAAGCGGATCGTGGCCTTGCAGGCGCTCGCCCATCGCGACGATATGGTGCAGCACATCCGTCGAAGGCGCCTCGCCTAGCCCGACAAGACCCGTATCCGTTTCCAACTCTATGATGATCTTGGAAGTCCCGGGATACTGACCCGCCGACCACCAGAGCGGCCGCTCAAGCGGAATGTTGATGGGCGTTGCCTTCAGGCCAGTGATTTTCATTCCATCCTCCGAAGTTCCGAATGGCGATTTAGGCTGTGGGCGCCGCAACTTCCCAAGGTGCGATCCAGTCGCCCGCGATGCGAAGATCGGTCCTGGCATCGTCTTCAATAACCCGGCACACGCTCATTTCGCCGGCTTCCTTGCCGTATCGTAATGCCGCCTCCTTGAAACGTTCATGGGTCGCTCTTGTCAGTTCGTTGCGGGTTCCTGTCTCGTTCATCAGTTCCTCGATCAGCCCCAGATCCTTCAGGCAGAGCGCAAGCGGAAAGGAGGGATCGTAGTGGCCTGCAAAGATGGAAGGCACATCGTGGCGAAGGACGAAACTGTCGGCGGCGCCGCCTTTCATCACAGTCCACCACACCTCCGGATCGAGACCGGCCAGCTTGGCTGTGACCATCGCCTCGCCGATCGCCGCTGCATGAATTTTCCACAGCTGGTTGTTGACCAGCTTGGCGACATAGCCATTGCCATATCTCCCTACCTTGCGGATTTCGCCCATGGCCTCGATGACCGGTCGGACGTGTTCGATGTCGGCGTCATCGCCGCCGACAAACATCGGCATGTCGCCGCGGATCGCGGCGTCGACCGATCCGGTCACCGGGGCATCGATCGGCTTACCTCCTCTGGCCCGGAACTCCTCCCCGAGCACGCGCATCAATCCCGGGCTACTGGTCGTGAGATCGATCCAGTACTTGCCCCGGCAATTCGTCGAAAGGAATCCGTTCTCTCCGCGGACGACCGCCTCGATCTCCTTCGGGCCGAACACCATCGTGACGACGGCATCGACCTGGTCCAGCACCTCGGCCGGATTAGCCGCCGTGACGGCGCCTGTCTCGATCAACGGCTTAAGAGCGTCAGGCCGGATGTCGTAAACGACGGTGGCGAATCCCTCGCGGACAATATTGAGCGCCGCGTTGCGCCCCATCGTGCCCAATCCGATAAATCCGACCTTCATCCCCCACCCTCGGCAATTACTCTCAAAATTGTCTGCCCGCCTTGAGGGCTGTTCCGTCAATCCAGGGCATCCACGTTTTGCCGCGCATAAAAGGGGTTCGCTCGGGATTGCCGGTCGACCGGCGCATCTACCGGTGAAGCCAGTCGAGCGCCATTCTTGCATGGTTGGAGTTTTGCGCCATTCTGTTTGCGACCGAATAATAGCCGGATGCAGTCGTCACCTCGACGTCCAGAGGCTTGACGAGCCAACCCTTGTCGAGAAAGTCATCGATGATGTGCTTCCAGCCGATTGCGAGGCCCTGTCCGGCCAGCGCCGCCTGAACGGCCAGGGTGTAATTGTTGTAGGAAGAACCGGAACTGGCGGGAGAATTTGCCTTGAGCGCTTTCAAAAGGGACCGCCAGTCCAGCCACGGCCGCTCCAAGGTTGTCCGAACATGCAACAATTTGTGCCGTTCCAGGTCTGCGACGGACTTCAACGGCGGTGACGTCTCGAGATAGCGCGGACTGCAAACCGGGAAGACTGCTTCTGGAAAAAGGAGCCGCGTCGCGCCGTCACGCCAGCGGCCTTTTCCGAAACGTATGGCGACTTCCGCTTCTGCTTCGGAAAAAGCGCGGTCTTCTTCCATGGTCGCGACAGCGATCTCGACTTCGGGGTGCGCCGCCTGCAGTTCCGCAAGGCGCGGTATCAGCCAGTAGGAAGCAAGACCATAATTGGCATGGATCGTCACGCGCTCCGACGCTCCGCTTTCGGCTATTCTGCGGCCCGCGAGCAGGATGCTATTTAATCCGTGAACGATCGCCTCGCGATAGCTTTGCCCGGCAAGCGTCAGCGTGACACGTCGGTGATCCCGGAGAAACAGGGGCACGCCGAGGGCCTCTTCCAAGGCGCGAACCTGGCGGCTGATGGCAGGCTGGCTGACGTTCAATTCATCTGCGGCACGGGTGAAACTGCCAAGGCGCGCAGCGGCTTCGAAAGCCAGAAGGGCGCGCAGCGGCGGCAGGGAGCGAGACAGGCTTTCCATAACTTCAGCGTATGCGAATCGTAAGATTTTTCAATCTGCACAAGTCGCCTTTTCCGAGCAGAATGATTGCCTGTGAAACATCTGACGAGGCGCTGTCGTGGCTCCGACATTCTGGTGCGAGGAACTGGAAACGATGACGGCAGGGGAGTTGCGCCGCTACGAAGCGCCAATTCTCGCGGCGCAGGTCGAATATCTCTACGCGTATTCCAATTATTATCGCTGCGTGCTGGACAACGCCGGAATCAGACCCCACGAGATTACGTGTCATGAGGCGCTGGAAATGGTGCCCTTCACCGAAAAGAAGGACTTGGCTCAGGCGCAGCGCGAGGGTTTGTTGATCGGCCCGCATCAGTGCGCACCGATGGATAAAATCGTGCGGCTGGTCGGCACCGGCGGCACCAGCGGCAAACCCATGCGCATTGCCTGGACCCGCGAAGATGTGCACGCGTATAGTGAAATGGGCGCGCGCGCGTTGTGGATCCTCGGCTGCCGGCCCGGCGACCTGGTCGTAAACTGCTTCAACTATTCGATATATGCCGGCGGCGTGATGGATCACATGGCGTTCGAACATCTCGGTGCCGCGGTGCTTGCCTACGGCGTCGGAAACTCGCGTGCCCTGCTCGACCTGCTCGCCGATCTTCCAGGCGACAAATGCCTCTACTCGACACCTTCATATGCCGTGCGGCTGGCCGGCATCGCGTCGGAAGCGGGGATGGAACCGCGGACCTTGAACGTAAGAAAAGGCGTCTTTTCGGGTGAAGCCGGGCTTCAAGTGCCCGGCTACCGCCAGAAGATCGAAAAAACTTGGGGAATGGCAGCCGGCGACCTTTATGGCGTCGCCGAACTTGGTTGCCAGAGCGCCGAATGCGAGCACCGCAACGGCATGCACTTCTGCGGTCAGGGCTATGTGATCGCCGAGTTGATCGATCCGGACAGCGGCGCTGTCAAGAAGATGAAAGACGGCGAAACCGGCGAGTTGGTTTTCACGTCCATCCGCCGCCAGGCCTCGCCGCTCCTACGCCTGCGCAGCCACGATTTCGTCGCGGTGGAAACAAGCCGCTGCGCTTGTGGGCGCACCGGTTTCCGCTTTCACACGCGCGGCCGCAGCGACGACATGTTCGTCGTCAAGGGGGTCAACATCTTTCCAACGTCGATCCAGGAAGTGCTGCACGAATTGCACCCTCGCCTCACCGGCGAGTTTCAGGTGGCATTGGATACCCCGCCACCCTTCGATTATGCGCCGCGCCTGCTGGTTGAGGTTTCCCCCGGCGTACCATCATCCCAACACGCGGCGCTGATCAGGGAAACCGAGGCCGTCATCCGGACGAAAGCCGCTTTTGCCGCTCTGGTGGAACTGGTTCCCCAAGGAACGATCGCTTCGGAACACAAGACGCGTCGTGTCCTGCGCAACTACAAGCTCTGAAAGCAGGGAGGGCCGCTCGTGACCATTCGCAAGGAAATCCGCAACGGCGTCTTGTGGGTGATCATGGATCGGCCGGAGGCGCTGAACGCTTTCGACATCCCCGGCCTTGAGGAACTTCTGCGGATGTTCCGGGAAGCCGCCGAATCCCCCGATGTACGGGTCGTGGTTCTGACCGGGACCGGCCGCGCCTTCAGCGTCGGCGCCGACATCAAGGCGATGGCCAAAATGACGGACGACGATTTTCGCAAGGCGGCCGCGCTCTATCAGGCGCTGGCGGCGGAGACACGAGCGCTCGACAAGCCGATCATCGGCGCGATCAACGGCTTCGCCCTTGGGGGTGGGCTGGAAATCGCGCTGATGTGCGACATGCGCATCGTCGGCAAGTCGGCCAGGCTCGGTCTGCCCGACGCCAATCTGGGATTCAGCCCAACCGGCGGACTGACATGGCTGCTGACACGAATGGTGGGGCTCAGCGTGGCGATGGACATGGCACTGACCACCGACATGCTGGATGCCGACGAAAGCCTGCGCGTGGGGCTGGTCAGCCGGGTCGTCGAGGACGACGCGCTCGTGGCGGAAACGGAGAAGCTTTCCCAGCGTATCGCCAGCTTCCCCATGACCGGACTGCGCAATATCAAACGGTCCTTCCACATGGCCGCCGATGCGGATTTCATGTCGGTCCTACGATTGGAGGAAGCCTACGATTCCGATTGCTTTCGCTCCGAAGAGACCCGCACGGCTCTGACCGCATTCATCAAATCGCGGCAGAAATAATGTTCAACGGGACGGAAAACCCGCGTCGCATTGCGTTCTCCAGCCATAATCTGTCTGCCTTGGCCGGATTGATGCTGTTTTCTTTCGGTTTGGGCTCCGTCCATGCCTTCTCAGTTTTTCTTCCGGCGATGGAAAGAGATTTTGGCACAAGCCGGATGGTCGCCAGCCTCACCTACTCAATCGCGCTTGCGAGCCTCGCCCTTGGCGTTTTGACGGGCCACCGCCTCTATTCGAAACTTGCTCCCGCAACATATGCCGCCGCGACAAGTCTCCTCGCCGCGGCCGGTTGCCTTCTCGCGGGCTTTGGGGGATCGGTGACCGTGGTCTGGATCGGTTATGGCCTTTTTTTCGGTGGCGCCAACGGATTGGGCTACGGCTATGCGCTGCAGTTGTCGGCCCAGGCGATGCCGCGCCGTAAAGGCTTGGCGATGGGAGCCATCAACGCCGCATATGCCCTCGGCGCCGTCGTCTTTCCGGTCCCGCTCGCCGCAGCGCTGGATGAAGGCGGGTGGACGGCGGCATTGCTCGTGCTGTCGTTCGCCATAATCGTCTTCGCCGCCGGCGGTTCCATTCTGCTCGCCCGCTCGCGAATGTTCTACGCGCGTTCCGCTGGCCGCTCCGCTTCGAGCGGCGATGTCGACCGAAAAGTCATCGTCTCGTTCTGGTTGGCCTATGGTTGCGCGGTGATGGCAGGGCTGATGGTGATGGGACAAGCCACCGGCATCGCGTGGGCTGCAGACGCCAGTGAACGATTGATCGTTGCGTCGCCTGCCGTGGTTGCGGCTTCAAACATGTTCGGCTGCATTCTTTGCGGGGTCATGCTCGATAAAGCGCAGGACCGGGTGCTACTCGCATCCCTCGCGATCTTGACCTCCACGGCACTGATCGCAATGGCGTTCCTGCCACAGAGTGTCGTCACCATTGCAGGATTAGCCGCTGTCGGCTTTGCCTATGGTGGGGTGATCTCTGTTTTTCCCGCGTCCATTTCGCGAAACTTTGGCGTGTCTGCGGGCGCCCGTATCTATGGCCGGGCCTTCACCGGCTGGGCGGCGGCGGGCCTGCTGGGCCCCGGATTGGCGGGATGGCTGTATGACCTGCATGGGAATTACAGAATGGCGCTGGTTGTGGCCGCCGCCATCGCGGTCCTTTCGCCTGCCTTTCTGCCCCGTGTCGGTAGGACGTAGGCCGGGATCCTCTCGCGCGACCTTCGCCTATTCCAGACGAGCGGGGAATCCGGGCGCCCTCAAATCGGCGCCGACGGCATCTTCGAGCAGCTTGACGATCTGCGTCGATTGGGCCTGGCCGCCATAGGCGGCCCGGCCCCTGACAAAAATCTGGTTGGTGAGGCCGGCCAGATCGAGCGGAACGCCGAACTCGCGGCCGAAATCCATGGCGAACCCAAGATCCTTGAGGGCAAGGTCCATGGTGAAGGCGACGTCATAGCTTCCGTTCAAAATAAGCTGACCTTCCGTTTCATGAACGAAGCTATTGCCGGAACTGGCCTTGATCGCCGCCCAGGCCTGTCCAAGGTCCAGTCCGCCCCGCTTGGCCAGCATCAGCGCTTCGCCGTCGGCGACGAGATGGATGAACGCCAGCATGTTCGTGATGACCTTGATCACCGACGCATTGCCGAGCGGACCCATGTGAAAAATCTTGTTGCCCATGGCTTCAAGGGCCGGGCGATGCAGTTCAAAGAGGCCCTTGTCGCCGCTGGCCAACATCGTGATCTTGCCTTGCGCCGCGAGATGGACGCCGCCGGTCACCGGCAGTTCCATCGTACGCACGCCTTTCGCCTCGGCGATTGAAGCAAGGCGGAGGATTTCGTCGCGGCCAAGCGTTGACATCTCGATCCAGGCCGACCCTGGCCGCATGGTTTTCAGCATCTCGCCAAGCACGCGCTCCGAGACTTTCGGCGATGGCAGGCACGTAAAGACGGCGTCACATTCCCCGGCAAGCGCCTCCGGCGATGCCGCCCATTCCGCCCCGAGTTCGACAAGGGGATTGGCAGCCACGCGTTCCTTATCGTGCACCCTCACCTTGAAGCCAGAACGAAGCAGGCTGGTTGCCAGATGTCCGCCGAGATTACCGAGCCCGATGAAGCCGTATTGCATGGAACCCTCCCCGAAAAATCCGCCGAATTTCGGATTCGCAGCATGGCTGCGCGCAAGGCTTTGCGGCTTGTCGCCGACATTCCGGGCGATGGCAGCATCGCAGACAGCAGAAAGGAGTGCGGTTGAAGCCAAGACGTGCGCCCGCCCATCGAGTTGGGAAATTCGGCGCCTTCTGCTGCCATCCTCCAATTGTTCAATCAAGCCGATCGAAAACGAAGCTGCTGAACTGAAAGTTCTGGACCGATCCCCACGGCGTCCTGTGCTCGTGGTTTCGCGTTTCCATCAGCTTGAATGCGGGTCCAAGCACCGCGCCCAAACTGGCCGCATCGTAGCGCCGCACCGGGAGACCGCTGCATTTTTCCGGGCCTTCCGGTGAAAAGGAGCCAATGACCGCGGTTCCTCCGGGCCGGAGGGCTCGTTTCAATCGGGCCACATAGGCGGCTCGCTCAGGCTCCTCAGTCAGGAAATGGAAAGCGGCGCGATCGTGCCACACATCGAATTTCGCGGTCGGTTCCCAGGTCGTCACATCGGCGACCATCCAGTCGACGGCCTCGGCCTTGTCGCCCATGCGCGTCCTGGCCATGGCGAGCGCCGCTTCCGATATGTCCAGGACCGTGAGATTGTCGTAGCCGAGACCAGCCAGCATATCGACCAGCCGGGACGCGCCCCCTCCGACATCGACGATCGCGGAGGCTTTGCTCGCGCCGGCCGCGCCGATCAGCTCCAGCGAGACAGCGGGATCCGCCTGAAACCAGCTGACCTGGTCTTCCGCCTTGTTCGTGTAGATGTCTTGCCAGTGGGCTTGTCGGTCGCTGGCGGTCATGAGTTTTCAATTCGGCTCTTCACGCCGATCCGATGCGCACGGCAATAGCGTGTTGTTGCGTCACAGGCGCCGGACTCGGACGCAGGGAAGAAGCAATCAGGCCTCTTCTTTTGTTTTCTCACGATTTGGCTCCCGGCTTGTCCGAGAGCGCGCCATAGCGGCTGTCGCGGAAATCGAGAGCGCGTCTCAGCCCCTGCGAGCGCACCAGTTCGGCGAACTGCTTTTTCTCCGGCGCATCAGCCGCGTTCAGGATCGCGGCCAGATCGAGATTGGCATGGACCGCGTTGCGCAGCCCCATCGCCTCGTAGGCCCGCGTCAGGGCGGTTTTGGTGAGCCGCAATGTCACCAGCGGCGTCAACGCGATTTTGCGCGCAAGTCGCTCCACCACCGGTATCAGTTCGTCCGGCGTCACCACCTTGTTGACCAGGCCGAAACGCTCGGCTTGCGCCGCGTCGATGATGTCACCGGTCAGCAGAAGTTCCATCGTCTTTTTCTGCCCCACTATGAACGGCATCAGAAGCGTCACCGGGCCGGAGCCGAAACGGATTTCCGGTTCGCCGAATTTCGCCCTGTCGGTGGCGACAATCATGTCGCAGGCCATCGCCAGTTCGCAGGCGCCGGCAAGGCACCAGCCGTCGACTGCGGCGATCGTCGGCTTTGTCGAGGACCATACCGCCATGGAAAGCCCGACGTTTCTGGTGAGCGCGCCATGCCAGTCCTCGGGGCGGGAGAGTCCGACCTCGACCTCTTCGGCAATGTCGTAACCGACGGAGAAGTTGGCGCCGGAGCCGCGCAGCACGATCACCTTGACGTCGTCACGCGCTTCCAGATCCGCGACCGCCTCGCGCGCGGTCCGGACGACTTCCGACGAAAGCGCATTGATCTTTTCGGCGCGGTTAAGCGTGATCCAGCCGATCTCGTTTCGGATTTTCACTTCAACCACGGCCATCGGAAGTTCCTTTATGTTTGCGGCGCGCCCGTGCCCTTCCCCACCCATTTTCAACAAGCTAAGCAGAGGACCGCGATCATGTTCTCCCGTGAACTTCACCGATGTTCGCACCGGACCGATTGCGACTTCCGTGCCCTCTCAAAAATGCACCCGCACGACAATCTCCGAACCTCCTGCCATGGGGACAGTTGGCGGCGGCATCCAGCGGAGGATCGGCCTTGTCTGGGGTTGATGCTATGCGGCGAGCTTGCAGTGAAGCAAGCCCCAATGTTCAGGCTGCCGTTTAATTCTGTCGAAGAAGACATCCGCCGGCGTGACGTTGCCGAGACCCAGGCTGGGAAACCGCGAAACCTGTGTCAACTGAGTCGATTTCTGGCACGGCATGGTAACCTTTTGACTCTGCCAAACGAAATAAGCAGGAGCAAGCCTTGCCGCTTGCTGGCCAGCGGCCGCCGTGGCCGCCTCAACCGATAGGAGGAACAAATGTCCAACCGCATGTTGTCTGTCGTCGTCGCCAGCGCCTTTGCCGCTGCCGTCGGCTCGCTCGCCGCAGCCCCCGTCAGCGCCGCGGGAATGAACAAAGCCGACATGGCAAAAATGATGAAGGAGAACCAGGCGAAGACCATGAAGGAGATGAAGACTGGCAAGTTCGAGCAGTGCTACGGCGTTGCCTTGAAGGGCCAGAACGACTGTTACGCAGGGGCGGGCACCACCTGTGCGGGAACCAGCACGGTCAACTATCAGGGCAACGCCTTCAAGCTGGTAAAGAAGGGGACCTGCACGACGATCAGCACGCCAAAGGGTCACGGCAGCCTGACACCGATCAACTCCTGAAACGGCCGTCAAGCCGCCCAGCCGGAGCGGACCGCAGCGTCCGCTCCGGAAACCGTTCATCGAGTTAAAGGGAGGAACTCCTGTCATGAGCCGCCGAAACGATGATGCCAGTGTGCCGCAGAATGGACAAATTCCATCGCGTGCCGGAGTCGGTCTCAAGCCCGAACATTACCGGACGATCCTCGAAACTGCGCCCGATATCGGCTTCTTCGAGGTGCATGCGGAAAACTATATGGGCGCCGGCGGCCCCCCGCACCGTTACCTCACCGAGATCCGCAACCTCTATCCGCTATCACTCCACGGTGTGGGGCTCTCGATCGGTGCCGACCGGCCGCTCGATCGCGATCATCTCAATCGGCTGAAGGGGCTTATCGAGCGCTATCGGCCTGGACTGTTTTCTGAACATCTTGCGTGGTCGACCCACGATACCGCGTATTTCGATGACCTCTTACCCGTGCCCTATACCACGGAGTCGCTTTCGCGTGTGGCTTCCCACATTGACGAAGTTCAAGAAGCGCTTGGGCAGCAGATGCTGCTGGAAAACCCGTCAACCTATCTGACCTTCGCCGAAAGCACCTATTCGGAAATCGACTTCATCGCCGAGATCGTTAAACGAACTGGTTGCGGGCTCTTGCTCGACGTCAACAATGTTCATGTCGCCTCGACCAATCAGCAATGGGATCCGCTCCGCTACATCGATGAATATCCGCTTGCGTCGGTTCAGGAGATTCATCTTGCCGGCTACACTCCTGAAACGGACGAGAAGGGGCGACCGCTACTGATCGACACGCATGACCGCCCTGTCGACGACATTGTATGGGATCTTTACCAGCATACTATCGGGCGCCTCGGGCCGATGCCGACCCTGATCGAGTGGGACGCCAATGTGCCTCCGTGGCCGGAGCTAAAGGCCGAAGCCGAGCGGGCGGAGGCAATCATGTCCGCCATTGACCGAAAGGAGCAGGCCCGTGCAATCGCTGGCTGACAGGCTGGGCGGCTTTGCTGATGCCTTGTTCGATCCGACAATCGTCCTGCCGCCAGGGCTCGTCGGGCCGGATGGTGAGCCGAGCCCGAGAAGATTTGCGGTCTATCGGAACAATGTGGTGGTCGGTCTCGTCGAGGCGTTGAAGGCTAACTTCCCGTCGGTTTGCCGCATCGTGGGCGAGGAATTCTTTGACGCAATGGCGCGTATCTTCGTGGCTTCCGAGCCGCCCACCTCGCCGATCCTCTTTGAATTTGGCATCGGATTTGCTAATTTCATCGCCGGATTCGAGCCCGTTGCGGACGTTCCCTACCTGGCCGATATCGCGCGACTCGAGCGCGCATGGCACGAAGCCTACCACGCGCCCGAAGCAAATCCACTGACGGCCGCGGCCCTGGCCGCCATCCCCGAAAACCAGGCAGCAGGCATTACATTCAGCCTCCACCCCTCGCTGCGCCTGATCTGGTCCCGGTTTCCGATACTCACGATCTGGCGAATGAATATTGGCGACGGCGTGCCGGCTCCAGTGGACTTGACGGCTGGCGGCGAGGACGTGCTCCTGGTGCGGCCCGCCGCCAAGGTCGAGGTCTGTGCGACGCCGCCCGGCGGCTACGAATTCGTGGAGGCCTTGCAACAAGGCCAGCCGCTGACCGAGGCTATGAAGATTGCCCTCCGCGCGGACCCGCGTTTCGATCTTTCAAGAAACATCCGCGATCTGATTGCCATCGGAGCCTTCATCGACTGCCACACGGCTAACGAACCGGGGCGGCTGACGCGAGGTGTGAGAGCATGACACATTCACAAACCGCAACAAACCGGATCGGCGGGACGCGTGCGGAACGGGGCGTTCGCCTCGTCCTCAAATGGCTGGCGTGGATGGCATATGCCGTGGCGCCGATTGCGCTTCGGATCGCCTTGGCTGTTCCGTTCTTCCGCTCGGGCCTGACCAAATGGGATGGATTCCTGTCCTTGTCCCCAACGGCGGTTTTCCTGTTCGAAGAGCAGTTCAAGCTGCATATCTTCGGTGGCGTCTACGACCTTCCAATGCCCGGCGTGCTCGCGTCATTCGACAGCGTTGCCGAGATCGTCTTGCCGATCCTGTTGGTCGTTGGCCTTGCAGCCCGGTTCAGCGCGTTCGGTCTGCTGGTCATGACCGGCGTCATTCAGCTTGTCGTGCCCGAAGGCTGGGCGAATTTCCATCTTCCCTGGGCCGCCATGGCGATCGGCATCATCGCAATTGGTCCGGGCAGGCTATCTCTCGATCATCTTATCGACGCGCTTTGCCGACCGAGAAAGCCAAAAGGTACAACGTGATGGTTGCCCGTTCCGCCGCAAGACGCGTTCATTGCAAGCACCCCAAGGGCTCTCGCCCATGCGGAGGGTGCCCTTGATGAGTCGAGAACCGCATAGCCGTGTGCCGCCGCTCAAACTCGTGATAAATGGCGATTCCCACAAACCAATGATCGGTGACGATACGGATAACATTGAGCAGACAAGGTCGGCAATTCGGGATATCGACTG
>SCRB01000771.1 GCA_004299545.1 Rhizobiaceae bacterium | reverse complement strand
GCTCTTCCGATCTCGCTCCTCAACACGATCGGCGACGCCATCGTCCGCCTCAATAAAGAGCGCGGCTATACGTTCTGCGTCATCGAACATGACATGGACTTCATCGGGCGGCTCTGCGATCCGGTCATCGTGATGTCGGAAGGCAAGGTGCTCGCCACGGGCTCCGCCGCTCACATCATGAACAACGAGGCGGTGATCGAGGCCTATCTCGGGACCGGGCTCAAGAACAAGGCGAAGGCCGATGCCTGAGGTCGGCGGCGTGGCCGGGCGTGCACGGGAAAGCACGGCCCAATCTGATCGCGTCATGCTCGAACACCCACAGCCGGGAGGAAGAACGGTATGCCATCACCATTCCTGGTCGGGGAAAGCATGACCGGCGGCTATGGCGCCGTCGACATCCTGCATGACTGCACCATTGCGGTGAACAGGGGGGAGATCGCGGTGATCGTGGGGCCGAACGGCGCGGGCAAGTCGACGGCGATGAAGGCGGTCTTCGGCATGTTACCGCTGCGTGGCGGCCATGTGCAGCTTGAGGGAGAGGAGATTACGCGCCTGTCCCCGCAGGATCGGGTAGCCAAGGGGATGGCCCTGGTGCCCCAGACCAACAATATTTTCAGCTCGATGACGGTCGAGGAAAATCTGGAGATGGGAGCGTTCCTGCGCCGTGACGACATCCGCAGGACGATGGAACAGGTCTACGACCTCTTCCCGATCCTGAAAGAAAAGCGCCGTCAGCCCGCCGGTGAGCTCTCCGGTGGCCAACGCCAGCAGGTCGCTGTCGGCCGCGCCTTGATGACCCAGCCCAAAGTCCTCATGCTCGACGAACCCACCGCCGGCGTTTCTCCCATCGTCATGGACGAGCTTTTCGACCGGATCATCGAAGTCTCCCGCACGGGTATCTCCATCCTGATGGTCGAGCAGAATGCCCGGCAGGCACTCAACATTGCCGACAGGGGCTACGTGTTGGTGCAGGGCGCCAATCGCTACACCGATAGCGGGGAAGCTCTTCTCGCCAATCCGGAAGTTCGCAAGACCTTCCTAGGGGGATGAGAATATGGACTTTCTCAATGCTCTCGTGGCGCTCCTGAACTACGTGATCATTCCGGCGACCTCCTACGGTTCCCAGCTCGCGCTGGGGGCGCTTGGCGTCACGCTGATCTACGGTATTCTGCGCTTCTCGAACTTCGCCCATGGCGACACCATGGCTTTTGGCACCACGATCACCATCCTGTTCACCTGGTGGTTCCAATCGTTGGGCGTCAGCCTAGGCCCGCTGCCTACGGCGCTTCTGGCGCTGCCGTTCGGTATCCTCGCCACTGCGGCACTCCTGCTGTTCACCGATCGCGCCGTCTATCGCTTCTATCGAAGGAAGAAGGCGGCGCCGGTGATCCTGGTTATCGTGTCGATGGGCGTCATGTTCATCATGAACGGCGTGACGCGCTTCATCATCGGCGTGCGGGACCAGAATTTCGCGGACGGCCGGCGCTTCATCATCAATGCGCTCGAGTTTCGCAAGATGACCGGTCTCAGCGAAGGGCTGGCTCTGCGCACGTCGAGCGTCATCACCATCGTCACCGCCATCATCGTGGTTGTGCTCCTCTTTTGGTACCTGAACCATACGCGTACCGGTAAATCGATGCGTGCCTTCTCCGACAACGAAGATCTGGCACTCCTTTCGGGCATCAATCCCGAGAGGGTGGTAGCGGTGACGTGGCTGATCGTGGCGGCTCTTGCGACCATCGCAGGCGTCCTCTACGGCCTCGACAAATCCTTCTCGCCGTTCACCTACTTCCAGCTCCTGCTGCCGATCTTCGCTTCAGCGGTGGTCGGAGGGCTCGGGAACCCTTTGGGAGCGATCGCCGGCGGCTTCGTCGTCGCCTTTTCGGAGGTCGGTTTTACCTATGCGTGGAGAAAGGTGCTCGCCTATATCCTGCCAGCGAGCCTGATGCCACACGGGCTCGTGCAACTCCTGTCGACCGAATACAAGTTCGCGGTCTCCTTCGCGATCCTGGTTATCGTCCTTCTGTTCAGGCCGACCGGTCTGTTCAAGGGAAAATCGGTATGAGTCCGACGCTTCGCTCCGTCCTTCTCTTCGCAGGCGTTGCCGCGCTCTATCTCGTCGTCGGCTTCCTCCAGAGCTGGCCGCTCGCCGTGACGATCCTCAATGACGGCCTGATCGTCGCGATCATGGCGCTCGGCGTGAATATGCAATGGGGCTATGCGGGACTGTTCAATATCGGCGTCGTGGGCTTCTTCGCGCTCGGCGGCCTTGCGGTCGCGCTGATCTCCAAGCCATTCGATTCCGCCGCATGGGCAGCCGGCACGCCGCGTATCTTCTTCGCGCTTGTTGTTGGTGCCGCGGTGATCCTGGTCTCGACCCGAATCCACCGGCGCATGAAGCCGGGAGCCTCCCGCAAACTGGCCATGCTCGTCGTGATGGTTGCCGGTTTCCTCCTTTTCCGCTTCATCTACGACCCGGCAGTCGAGGCGGTCGAGGCGCTTACCCCTGCCGCAACCGGCAATATTGGCGGCATCGGACTCCCGGTCCTCCTGTCATGGCCGGTTGCCGGCGTTTTCGCTGCAGCGGCCGCATGGATCGTCGCCAAGACGGCGCTGGGTCTGCGTTCGGACTACCTTGCCATCGCCACCCTGGGTATCGGCCAGATCATCGTCGCAATCCTGATGAACGAGGATTGGCTCGACCGGGGCGTGAAGAACATCATCGATATCGGGCGATGGCCAGTACCCCGGGAAGTCGCGCTCCAACAACAACATTGGTTCATTTCCCTGGCTCAGGCTGTCGGAATGGACATCCGCACCGCTTCGACGGTGTTCGTAGGACTTTGCTTTGCGAGCCTTTCCGGCATCGTTCTCCTCGTATTGCTCCTGCTTGCCGAACTTTCATTGAAATCGCCGTGGGGCAGAATGATGCGTGCGATTCGCGACAATGAGGTGGCTGCCGCCGCGATGGGAAAAGACGTCCAACGTCGCCATCTGCAGGTGTTTGTCATCGGCTCCGCCGTTATCGGCGTTGCGGGAGCGCTTTATGTGACGCTGCACGGTCTCTTGTCGCCAGCGAGTTACAACGACCCGTTGCGCTATACCTTCATCATCTGGGCGATGGTGATACTGGGTGGGTCCGGCAACAATTGGGGGGCAATTGTTGGCGCACTCATCGTGATGTTGCTATGGGACGAGGCGGAAAGCATCGGCCCGTCATTGATCGGATGGATCACGGCACCGCTCCACGCAGGGCCGCTCAAACACCATTTGATCGATTCGGCGGTCCAGATGCGCTTGCCCATCATAGGCCTGGTCCTTCTGCTGGTGCTGCGTTTCAGTCCCAGGGGCCTCATTCCGGAAAAATGACGATCCGCTGCCCCGCGGCAGTCCGCAATTCGCTGTGGGCCGGGCTCTGCTCTTCGGCGACGTGGTCGAGCACATAGATACAGTCCCGCCACCGCACCGTTACTCGACGAGCTCGCGGCCCCATTTCGACAGCCCTTTTTGCGCTTCGTCGAAGCCCTTGCCGACCTCGGTCAGCCGGTAGGAGACACGGACAGGCGGGCCCCCGTCCACGATCCGCTCCAGAAGACCCCTGGCCTCAAGTTCCTTCAGCCTTTCCGAAAGCATCCGGTCGGCAACGCCGATAAGGCCGCCGATCTCGCTGAAGCGCAACTCGCCATGGGCGTGAAGCGCTGCGATGATGAGTCCGTTCCACGGCCGGGCGAGAATGTCCATCGCCGCCTGGAAATAGCGACACAAATGTTCGGAATGCGGCGGGACGCGATTCATGGCGGCAATATGGACCTCCGTAGCGGAAATTTGAATAGCTATTAAATAACATGCTACTTCCATTTAAGAAGTGATTGCGCTACGAACGCTGTGGCTGGCTCCCGCCAGCGTTGATTTCGAGGAGTTCATGACTATGAAGCTTTATTACGCACCCGGCGCCTGCTCGCTCGCCACCCATATTGCGCTTGCCGAAGCGGGCGAGACCTATTCGCTGGACAAGGTGGACCTGCAAAAGAAGAAGACCGACGACGGGACCGACTTCACCACGGTGGCGCCGAAAGGCAAGGTTCCTGTTCTCGAAATGGGCAACGGGGAAAGGCTCACTGAAAATGCCGTGATCCTGGGCTATGTCGCCGACAAGACCGGCAAGCTGGCGCCGAAGCCTGCTTCGCCCGAGCGTCTTCGCCTGCAGGAATGGCTGAACTACATCGCAACCGAGTTGCACAAGGGTTTTTCACCGCTCTTCAACAAGGCGCTGTCGGACGACGCCAAGCAGGTCTTCCGCGCCAATCTCGGGAAACAGTTCAGTTATGTCGAGGGCCAGCTCGGTGGTGATTATCTGACCGGTTCCGCCTTCACCATTGCCGATGGCTATCTGTTCACCATGCTGCGCTGGGCGAAGGCGACTGGCGTCGAATTCGGGCCAAAGCTTGCCGCCTATTTCGACCGTGTCGCCGCACGCGCCGGCGTCAGGCGCGCCATGCAGGAAGAGGGACTGGCAAGCTGAGCCGGCAGGCGCGCTGGATATTTTGAGGCCGGCGCGGCCCCTGCGCGGCTCCCTCGGGCATTCGACTCGCGAAACGTCCATCGGACGTTTCGTCGGGCAAGCCGGGTAAACGACACGTCGCCCCCCGAAAATGCTCGACGGCGGTCAACATGGCTGCGCCGAGAAGTCGAAACCGGTGCCCTTTCCTCTCAGGTCATAAGCTTCTGGTTATATATTTGCCATACACATGTCATTAGACACATAGCCTGACCGTCGTCATCCTCGACAGGGATACGGAACTCTCCAGGGAGGAGGACGGTTCGATGATCCTTTTCGAACGCGATGAATTTCTAGCGCGCATCGCCCGCGTCAAGGCTGTCATGAGCCGACGGGGCATTGATATCCTGCTTGTCGCCTCGCCGGCAAACCAGTTCTGGCTGACGGGCTATGACGGCTGGTCGTTTTATACGCCGCAAATGGTCGCGGTCAGCCTCGCGCAGGAAGAACCGGTCTGGATCGGCCGGAAGATGGACGCGGTCGGGGCGAAATTCACTGCATTCCTTGCCCCTGAAAATGTCGTTCCCTATCCGGACAATTATGTCGCCTCCGCCGAACGGCACCCGATGCAGTTCGTCGCCGAAGAATTGAAACGGCGCGGCTGGGCCAAAGGGGTCGTGGGGGTCGAAACCGACGATTATTACTACACCGCCAAGTGGGATGCGATCCTGCGTCACGATCTGCCCGATGCAACGTTCGTCGACGCTTTTCTCCTCGTCAACTGGTGCCGGATGGTGAAATCCGATGCGGAACTGACTTTCATGCGCCAGGCCGGGCAGATCGCCGCGGCCGCCCAGAAAGCGGCTTTCGAGGCGGCCGAGCCCGGCGTGCGCCAATGCGACGTGATGGCCGAGCTTTACCGCGTCACTACCGCGGGCTTGCCCGAATTCGGCGGCACCTTCCCCTGCAAGCCGCCCAATGCGATGGTCAGCGAATATTGTGCCGCGCCGCATCTGTCGTGGACGGATGCGCCCCTCAAGAAGGGGGACATCTTCTACATAGAAATGGGCGGCGTCCGTCATCGCTATCATTCGCCGTTGTCACGCTGTGTCTATCTGGGGGAACCCAGCCAGAAGATGAAGGAGGTTTCGAAGGTAATCGCCGAAGGGCTGGAGGCCGTGCTGGCCACGGTGAAGGCCGGCGTGACCTGCGGCGAACTTGCCGATGCGTGGAAGAAGGTGACGGCGCGGCACGGCATAGAGAAGGACAGCCGCATCGGTTATCCGGTGGGTATCGGCTATCCGCCCACCTGGGGAGAACTCACAGCCTCGCTGCGCAGCGGCGACACGACGATATTGGAACCGGGGATGACCTTCCATTGTATTCCCGCCATCTGGATGGACGACTATGGTCTGGTGATCTCGGAGTCCTTCGCAGTCAGGGAAACAGGCGCAGAAGTTTTCGCGGACTATCCACGTACTCTGACCTACAAGGCCTGATCGATGGCTGACATCACCAGAAGCAGGATTCTGGCGGGTGGACATAATATCTATGGCCATCGGATCGGCATTCTGGTGATCGAAGGGCACTTTCCGCGGCCGCCCGGCGCCATCGGCAACGGCGCCACTTTTCCCTTCCCGGTCCTGCATCACGTCGTAGCGGGCTTCTCGGGCAGCCGCACGGTCTTCGAACTGGCGCAGTCCGATCCGGACAGCCCCGAATTCACGCAAGCGATCGAACCATGGCTGGATGGCGGCCGCGCGCTTCAGGCCCAGGGTTGCAGGGCCGTTACGACGTCATGCGGATTCGCTGCTCTTTTCCAGCGGCATCTTTGCGAAGCCCTCGACGTGCCTGTTTTCGCCTCGTCTCTGCTGCTCGTCCCGATGCTTGCCCGGATGTTGAAACCCGCACAGCGCGTGGGCATCGTTACCGCCGACGCCGGCAGCCTGAGGCC
>SCRB01000770.1 GCA_004299545.1 Rhizobiaceae bacterium | reverse complement strand
CTCGCGCGAGAGATCGCGGCGCAGGTTGTTGTGGTTCGACAGTGACCCGTTGTGCACCAGGCACTGGTCGGCGCCGGTCGAGAACGGGTGTGCGCCGAGCGTCGTGACGGCCGATTCGGTCGCCATGCGCGTGTGGCCGATACCGTGCGATCCGGCCATGCTGGAAATATCGAAACGCTCGACGACTTTCTCCGGAAGGCCGACTTCCTTGTAAATCTCCACGGAACTGCCCGCGCTCATCACGCGCAGACGCGGGCGGAGCTTTGTCAGGATCGCACGCGCCTCCTCGATCTTGTCCACCGGCAGTTCAATGACGGCATGCGTCGATTTCGTCCGCACCGTGATGTCGGCGCCGAGCGCCTTTCCCAATTCGGTGTCGAGCTTCGGGAAATCCTCCTCCGGCACCGACGACTGGACGGTGATCTTGCCTTTCCCGGCATCGCCGCCGCCATAAATCGCTATGCCCGCGCTGTCAGGCCCACGATCGGAAAGCGTGACGAGCATTTGCGAAAGCATGGCACCAAGTTTCGGCTCGAGTGACTTGTCCTTGAGAAAAATCCCGACAATGCCGCACACGGCAGATTCCCTCCACTCCGTTGGACAACAAAAACGCTACCAGCTTCGATTTCGGAATTCAACTGTTATGAATGATTTTTCATTTAAAGGAATATCGAGATGCCCGCTTCCTCATCCTATTCCGACACCACCCCTTGCGGATAAGAGATGATGGACAGGTAGCGTATCGGCCTTTTTGTCAGCTCCTCCGGCCCGTGTGGCGCGTCGGCGTCGAAGAACAGGCTGTCGCCCGGCGTCATGCGAAAGAGGTTGTTGCCATGACGGTACACAACTTCGCCTTCGAGCATGTAGAGGAATTCCATCCCGTCATGCTGGAATGTCGGGAACACATCCGAGTCCTCGGTCAGCGTAATCAGGTAGGGCTCGACGACAACACCGCTCGTATTCGCGCCGATATGGCCGAGCAGCGTATACTGGTGGCCGGCCCGCGTGCCGCGGCGCTCCACATCCAGCCCCTCGCCGGCTTTGACGAAAACGGCATTGCGCTCTTCCTCGAAGCGCTTGAGGAATGCTGTCAAAGGCATGCCGAGCGCGCGCGACAAGGCCTGCAGCGTCGTCAGCGACGGTGATGTGTTGCCGTTCTCGATCTTCGACAGCATGCCGAGCGAGATATCCGCTGCCGAGGCGAGGTCCGCCACCGTCAGCCCCAACTGCCGGCGACGCGCGCGCACCTCGCGCCCTATGGCGATCTCCAGCACCTTTTCGCGTGTGTCGCGGATTGCATGGGGGTTCTGCCGCAGGGCGGGCGCGTGATACTGTTCATGGTCACCGCGCGCCTCCCGGTTCGTTTCGCCCGCACCGCCTGACATGTTTTGTTCCACCTTGTCGCTGCTTCCCATAGAGAGCCCTCTCATTTCACCCATGGTGAAGATAAAAGCCGCTTGAGGAAAATTTTGCAACCACTTCGCACAGGCAGCCAATGATCGCAGACAGACAGGAAACTCCAGGGTTCACGGCTATTCCTCAACCTTGAATGATGCAATGCAGCATATCCATCCCTTGACACGAGCAGATTTCCGCTGTGTCATTCCTCATAGGCAAATTGTTTGCCTCACAAGCAACGACCGGCGCCGACATGGGGAGGAACACATGGAAGCGATCATCCGCGAGGAGGTGGTCACCGTCGCCTTACAGACGCGTATCGACAACATGCACAGGCGTGATCAGATCGGCGCCATTGCCTTTGTCGTCGCGCTCTGGGTAGCTGTTCTTTTTGTCCTTTTCGACATTTGGCCTGACGTCACGAACCAGGGTATCCGCGCCATTCTCGCGGCCGCGGGGATACTCGTGCTTCTCTTCAACACGGCCGCGATCGTCGCAATGCTGCGGCATTACCACGGCGACAAGCACTTCATCTATTCGCTCGATATCAAGCATCTCGACCAGATGCGCCTGCGTCGCGCACGCAATTGAGGAGAAGAAGCATGGCCTATCAGCCTCCCCGTCAGGGCATGACGGCGCAGGTCGTCGATGTGTGCGTCCTGCTCGTGATGGTCATCGGCGCGCTCTACCTGCCGCTCTACCTCGGCCTGGCCGGTGCAGCCAAGAAGCCGCACCCGATCGAAAACCCCACATGGCAGACGCTCGACCAGACCCAGATCGAGCAGCAGCAATGGAAGGCGTTGGGGATGGATCCCACCTCCGCCAACGACATCATCACCGCCCGATACGATTACACCTTCAGTTGGGTGGCTCTCGTGATCATGGCGGTTCTGGTCATCGGCTACTTCGTGCTCGTCGTCAGGCTTTCCGACAGGGAATACCGGGACGTCATCCGCGAACGCTTCGGCGAGAGATCATAGGGAGGCCGATATGGATTTCTGGAACGTCCTCGAATATCTGGCCTGGGCCCTTTCGATCATCCTGGCCGCGCGCCTGATCTATGACGTCGTGCGCATCGACACGACCTATGACAACACCCTGCTCACCTCCTCGCGCGAAGGCGAATTGGAACTGACGCAGGAACGCCACGAGATCTGAGGGGGATGCGATGACTGACACGACGGCAGGCGAAGAACGCTTAAGCCTCCTGCGCGTGCTGGGGCCGGGCCACGTATGGGCACTCGGCGTCGGCATCGTGCTCGTCGGCGAATATATGGGCTGGAACTTTTCAGTCGGAAAAGGCGGCATGATCGCGGGGCTGGTGGCTTGTTGGGTTGCCGGCCTTCTCTATACCTGCGTGGCCATGATCGATTCGGAGGTGACGTCCACCGTCGCCGCAGCCGGCGGGCAATACGCACAGGCCAAGCACATCGTGGGACCGCTGATGGCCTTCAATGTCGGCCTGTTTCTCGTCACGGCGTACACGATGCTGGAAGCGGCAAATGCCATTACGATCGCCTTCCTGCTCGATACGGTGGCCGGCATGACGGGCCACTCGGGTCTGCATCAGGCGCCATTCATCATCCTCACCATCCTTGCGCTCGCCTGGCTCAACTATCGCGGCGTACTGGCGACGCTCACCTTCAATTTCATCATCACCGCTGTCGCCTTCATCGCCATCATCATTCTCTTCGTGGCCGTCCAACTCGGAGTATCGGCCGTGCCGCTCGACTTCACCGCCGTCACCACGAAGCCGCTGCCCTATGGCTGGCTCGGTATCGTCGCGGCGCTGCATTTCGGCCTTTGGTACTATCTCGGCATCGAGGGAACCTGCCAGGCGGCCGAGGAGGTGCGCTCGCCCGCCCGCTCGCTGCCCTATGGCACGATGGCCGGCATCATGACGCTGCTGATCGCGGCAACGCTGACATGGTATGTCTGCTCCGGCCTCATTCCATGGGAATATCTCGGCCAGTCGGGCACGCCGCTCTTCGACGCGACACGGGTCGCCGGCAATACCGGGCTTATGGTGCTGCTCTTCATCGGCACGGCGTTCGCGACGCTCGCTTCGGCCAATGGCTGCATCAACGATGCCTCCCGCGCCTGGTTTTCCATGGGACGCGACCGTTATCTGCCAAGCTGGTTCGGAGCGGTGCATCCGAAGTTCCGAACACCCTACCGGTCGATCATCTTCCTGGTGCCGA
Organism: Rhizobiaceae bacterium; assembly: GCA_004299545.1. Lineage (GTDB taxonomy): Bacteria > Pseudomonadota > Alphaproteobacteria > Rhizobiales > Rhizobiaceae > Mesorhizobium_L. The sequence goes on along the minus strand of SCRB01000770.1, from coordinate 410 downwards.
TCGCGCTTATCTTCGCTCTCGGGGCGCCGCTCGATCAGGTGATCACCTTCTCGATCCTGTCCGGCCTTCTCGGCTACACTTTCATGACCTTCAACATGATCATGTTCCGCAAGAAATGGCCGATCGGCTCGATCAAGCGCGGCTATGTGCATCCTTTCCATCCGGTACCCGCCCTTGTGCTCCTGGCGCTCTGCTCGACCACCTATTTTGCCGTCTTCCTCGGCTACGGCACACAGCTTATCGCCATGATGTGCTTTTACATCGTCGCCTCGCTGTGGTTCCATTTCTGGCGCTACCGCTTCGTCAGGCGCGGCGACCAGTTCACCATGCCCTGGCCGCGGCCGCAGGGTTATTGACCAGCGGAGGCGGCGCCGGATCGGCGCCGCCTCGCACACGGAGTGAATGTGACA
>SCRB01000769.1 GCA_004299545.1 Rhizobiaceae bacterium | reverse complement strand
CGAGAAACACCTGTCGGGGTTAGGCCTGCAGCCAGACCCGGCTGCAGAGGCGGCCGTTGGAAAGATCGTTGCCGATGTCGTTCACAAAACCCTTCAGATGCTTCGAACAGGCGTTCAGATAGTCGTTGAACACCGGCAGGATGAGGCCGCCTTCGTCGCGGACCATGAGCGCCATTTCGCGGTAGAGCTTGCGGCGCTTGTCGGGATCGAGCTCGGCGCGGGCCTCCGCCGCCATCTTGTCGAATTCGGGACGCTTGAAGCGCGTGTCGTTCCATTTCGCATCGGAAACGTAGGAGGTGGAATAGCGCGCATCCTGCGTCGGCCGCCCGCCCCAATAGGAGGCGCAGAACGGCTTGACGTTCCACACCTCGGTCCAGTAGCCGTCATTCGGCTCGCGTTTCACGTCGATCTTTATGCCGGCCTTGGCCGCGCTCTGCTGGAAAAGCTGCGCCGCATCGACAGCGCCGGGGAACGCTGCATCCGAGGTGCGCAGCAGGATCGGGCCGTCATGGCCGGATTTCTTGTAGTAGGACGCCGCTTTCTCCGGATCGTAGACACGCTGCGGGATATCGGTCGGGGCGAGCGCGTAGTTGGCGTTGACCGGATAGTCGTTGCCGAGCGTACCGTAGCCGCCCACCACCTGTTTGAGGATGGCCTCACGATCGATGGCAAGCTTGAGCGCCATGCGCAGGTCGTTGTTGTCGAAAGGCGGCGTGTCGCAATGCATCAGGAAAGAATAAAAACCCTTGCCGGGCGTGCGCAGGATTTCGGCTGTCGGAAGCCGCTTCAGAAGCGGCACGACTTTCGGGTCGATCGTATTGATGAAGTCCACCTGCCCGGACTGGAGCGCGCTGATGCGGGCGGTCAGGTCGTTCATGACGGTGATATGGACGCTGTCGACATGGCCTCGATCCTGACGCCAGTCATTGGTGTTCTTCTTGAGGACAACGCGCAGGCCCGGTTGGAAGGTGACAAGCTTGTAAGGGCCGGTCCCGATCGCGGCATTAGGGTTCTTTACGCCGCCGCCGGGCTGGATCTGGAGATGGTAATCGGTGAACACGAGCGGCAGGTCGGCATTGCCCTCCGACAGGGTGACGACCATGTCGTCGCCGTGCTCTTCGATTTTTTCGATCCCGGAAAGAAGGCCGAGCGCGCCGGATTGCGAACCCTTGCCGGCATGGCGGCGAAGCGTCGCCGCCGCGTCGGAAGCCTTGAGCGGCGTTCCGTCATGGAAGGTCACGCCCTTGCGGATCTTGAAGGTCCATACCTTGGCATCGGCGGACGGAGACCAGGACTCCGCCAGCGACGGCAGCGGCGCGCCCGTCCTGGGATCTGATTCGACTAGCGTATCGCCCCAGGAACAGGCGACGATGAAGGCGACACTGGCCGATGCTAGGGCGGGATCGAGCGTATCGGCGGTGGCGCCGCCATCGAGTCCCAGGCGCAAATCCCCGCCGCGTATGGGCGTTTCGGCCCGAGCCGGCGCGGCGAGCGTGCCGGCCCCGACCGAGACGGCGGCCGAAAGGCCGAGAAGCGCGCTTCCGTGCAGAAAGCCGCGCCGTGAAAGGTTGAGGGCATCGCCGCGCTCGGTCATCAGATCCTCGTTTGTTAGCCAACACCTGGATAATGAGCGCGGAACGCTCCGGTGCAACTTCGCGTCTTGACGCGCCTTTAAGCGAGTTTACACTACCTGATGATGGGGAAGACCGACGCGAATTTCTGTGGCAATCTCAGGCTCGCCTGCAGCACGAGACAATCGATCTCCGAATTGTGCCGTACCATCGGCATCAATCGGCAGCAATTCAATCGCTACATCAATGCCGGCGCGCTACCGTCTGCGCATAACCGCTTGAGGATCGCGGGCGCCTTCGGGCTCGATCCGGACGATTTCGATCAGCCGACAGGCATTTTTCGTCGAAAACTGAGCGCACAGCGCCGGCCGGCGGCGGACGACGGGCCGCTCGACGATGCATTTCCGGGCGATCTCGCGGAATTGCGACCCTATCTCGGCTTTTACCAGACCTGGCATGTGTCGCCTTCCTGGCCCGGCCGAATTGTCTGCTCCTGCGCGCATCTCAAGGAAAAAGACGGCAAGGTGCTGGTTACGTCGCTCGAGCACATCGAAGACACCGAAGGCGGCATCGTGCAGCGTTCGCGCTACGTCGGGCTCGCTGCCTTTCGACGCCAGCGCATCTTCCTGACCGAACTGACGCGCGGCACTGCGCCGACCTTCGGGCAGACGATCCTCATGCCGTTCGCGATCCATCAGCGGCAATATCTGAGAGGACTGTCGATGGGGGTTTCGTGGCGCGACGACAACCTGCCTTATGCGACGCGCACGATATGGCGTTACCGTGGCCGCGATCCCGACAGGCGGGCCTTGATCTCCAATTGCGGTGCCTATCCCCTGGCCTCCGCAGCACTACCTCCGCTTGTCACAGCCTTTCTCACCGAGGCACAGCCTGTCACTTTGCGATCGTAGCGGGCGAGGGACGCCCTCGATCTCTTCCTTCAAGACCCGGAAGGCCGCATCGGTCGCGGCCATGTCATGTCCAACATGGATGCCTTCGTCGCCATTGTCCGGATAAATAGCCCGGCAACTCGACCGTGATGCTCTTGCCCTTGTAGGAAACGAGGAAAGGACGAACGCCGCGGCGCAGCGTCTCGCCCGTCTCCGGAGAGACCATCGTCTCGGCCATCTCCTTTTCCATGATCGCCATTGTCATTTCTCCTTGAACGACATGATCGTAAATTCGGTAACGACGTCTGCCTGGAATTTCACGTACAGCATCAGGCCGCGTGCCGGGACGTGATAGACGTCATGCCAGATGCGATGATCGGCGAAGGTCGTCATCGACTTGTAAAACATCCGTCGATCCGTCCCTGCGATCGTCTCGACCACCCCCACGCGATCGAAGCAACGCGCGGGCGGCTTGCGTCGCGATCGAAGATTTCAACTTATTTGCTTGATGAAGGTCTCAAGCATCCGACGCAGCTTCTGGAGGTCTTCATTGCCGAAGGAGCCCTCGACACGGGCCTCGTGAAGTTGGACCCGACTGTTCTGTATCTCCAGAAGTGCGGCGCCCTTGTCCGATAGGAACATGCGTACCTTGCGCCGGTCCTCGGGATCGGGAACCCGGTAAACGAGCGCTTCCTCGACCATACGGTCGACGAGCTTGGTCAAGGTCGGATGATTGATCGCGAGCTCGTCGGCAAGCTTCCCCATGGTCGAGCCGCCCTCTTCGGACAGGGCCATCATCAGGCGCCATTGGTCGAAGGATACGCCCTCGGCGCTGAATTGACGACTGATGTGGCGATTGGCCTGGGCCAACAGATGAGAAAGATGTTCGTTAAGGGGCCGGCGCTGCATGGTATTGATTCTGGCAATTGTTTAATCGGAAAGTATGTATATGATTTGAAGCTTGGGTGAAAGATGGAAGCTTCATCGCAGTTCAACGAGGCGGGTTCACGAATGCCCTCAATCGGCGGGGTCCCTATGGCACGGCAGACGGCTGGTGACGTTCGGATCGACCGATACCAACACGCCAGGAATATTCCCGTAAACCGTTCCGCCAGGGCGGCGGCACTCGGCCAGTGGAAAAGCGGGTTCTCCAGATCGTTATCGTTCGCAGCCTTCCCCAAAAAACCGGTGCGGATCGGGCTTCTCGTTCCGTTTCAAGGCGCGGACGCCATCTGGGGACCTTCATGCCAGTATAGCGCCGTGCTGGCGGCTGCAGAACTCAATGAGCGCGGCGGGATCCTTGGGCGACCGATCGAACTGCTGGCCGCGGATGCCGGAGGCAACCCCGATGCAGTGGTCAAGCGCGCGCTCGAACTCGTCGAACGGGATGGCGCCGAAGTCCTCGTCGGCGTGCACCTTTCCTCGGTGCGCGTTGCGTTGAGCCAGGCTTTTGCCGGCCGGATTCCCTACGTCTTCGCCCCGCTTTACGAGGGCGGTGAAGAACAGGTAGGCGTTTTCGCCATCGGTGAGGTGCCCGAGCAGCAGTTCCCGGGGCCAGCGCGTTGGCTCATGGAGAACCGCAAGGCAGGACGCTGGTTCCTGGTGGGAAACGACTATGTCTGGCCGCGTGCGTCACACCACTGGGTGCGGCGGTTTGTGGAGGAGAACGGTGGCTGCGTGGTCGGCGAGGAATATGCCGGGATCGGCCAGGGCCAGACCGAACGGCTGGTCGATCTTGTCGCACAGGCCCGGCCGGATATCGTGTTCCAGTCCCTGGTCGGCGCCGAATGCGTGACCTTCAACCGCAGTTTCGCTCGCCGCGGATTGGGCGAGTCGGTTATGCGGCTATCGGGTGCGATCGAGGAAAACACGCTTCTCGCCATCGGCCTCGACAGCACCGCGAACCTCTATTGCGCCGCCGGCTATTTCAACGCCCTTGGCACCTACGACAACCACC
>SCRB01000768.1 GCA_004299545.1 Rhizobiaceae bacterium | reverse complement strand
GCTTGCACCACCGCAAGCTCGCCGCCTAACATCAACCCCAGACGAGGCCGACACTCCGCTAATTTACGCCGCGACTTGCGCCAAATGTTCTGACGACGGACACGACGTCGAATCCTTCCTGGCTCGCAATTTCGCGAACGATGGCCTGGACATGCTGCCGATCCGTCGGCCGACATTCGCCCACGATCACGCTTTTCCCGGTTTCCGGCGTGATCGTGACGGCAACAGGCGTTGCAAAAGCGGTCGCTACACGTTTCGATGCGGCATCCTGCGCGTACGCCCCGACAGGGGCAATCGCGCAACACACCGAAAGCACAAGGCCGCATTTCGTTCTCATGGTGTGGTCACTTATTGACAGTTTACTATGTGTTATACGACCATGGCTGGCACCGTCAACCACCGTCAGCGCGATCCAGGATCATCGCCAATGAAGTATGGAATCATCCTTGCGGCTATGCTTTTGCCATGTACCCTGGCTCACGCCGCAGACCCCGGCGTAGACCGAGCGGATCCGTTTAGGCAGCCTTCGGCTGCATACCTTAAGCAGTTCGTCAAACCAGGCCCGAAGCTCTTTGTCTATGAGCGCTATGACGCCAACGGGAAGCTGTACCAGCGCGATGCAGGTCCGCTGACCGGACCGGTCGAAATTCCGTCCGCGACCGAGCGCGTCATAAATGGCGTTTCTTACAGATTGCGAGGCCTGAATGCCTGCCCGAGCCGGACCATCACCTATGAGGCCGAGGAATGGGATTGCACCAAAGCAGCCCGGGACTACGCGAACGCCATCTACAACAACCGCGCATCGATCGTGCTTTGCAAGACGCTTGTCCTCAAAAGCAAGGCCGACGTGGCCGACGCTGTTTCCTGCTTCGCCCTTGTCGGGGCGGGCGACGCCAACGACCCCTATGCCGTTTCCTATGACGACGACTCCATGGTTTTCCTGCACATGGCGATGATCGGCAAGAACAAGGACGGGAAGTCGCTGCGACCCGATCTTGAAAAGTCCTCCAGTCTCGGCAAGCCCTTCCAGAACGACGATGCGAATTAAACTGGCCATCCTCGCGGCCGTCATGATCGGCCTGACCCCTGTCGCCCACGCCCAGACTGACCCGGCTGCGAAAGACGCGTCCGCTCCCATCGCCGTATCGAAAAGCGTGCAGCTCCTGACGGGAGACACCTGGCGCGACGGAAACACGCTCTACCGACTTTATGGAGTCCAAGCCTGCCTTCGCGGTACGATCGCGGCGGACGGCAATGGCAAGAAGGACGATTGCGGCAACGTCTCTCTTGCGCATCTAGCCGCGTTGCTATCGAGCGCCACCGTGACCTGTCAGCCTATCGGCTACGCCATCGACAAGGCCACGTTCGTCGTTTGCGCGGCCGACCTCGACGGCAACACGATAGATGTCGGCACCGCGCTCATCTCGACCGGTTACGCCTTCGCCGCGATGAACACAAAAGGTGAGGCGATCAGCACCAACTACCTCATCGCGGAAATCAATGCTAAAATGGAGCATGACGGTCTTTGGGCCACGACCTTTCAACATCCGGTGCAACTGCTGCTGAAACAGGCACAGGAACGGAAAAAATGACCCATCACAAGCAAGGCACGCCCGATGGCTATTATCCGGTCGACGGCAAAACGTGGTATCCGATCGAAGAGCCGGAACGTCGGAACAGCGGCGACGGGACAGCCAAGTTCATCGCTGTCGCGTTCGCCCTTTTGACGCTCTTCATCCTATGGCGAGTCCTCGTTCTCTGGGTCAACGACACGCCCTGGGCGCTGTGGATTGTCCAGCATGTAGCCAGCGCTGCCACATGGGTCTGGTCGCTCTTCTAGGCAGGCACATTTGCAAAGGAGCGCAACAGCGCCCGAATATCTGCCGGCTCCAACTCGCACCAGTCCTTGTTCATGAGGCGCTTGAAATAGGCCGCTTTCAGTTTGACTTCGCGCATGGTTGTCACAGGCGCAGCTGCGACCCGCCGCCTCGCGACCAATTCGGCAGCAAAGGCAGCGTCAAGACATAGTCCGATCAACAGTGATTCTCCGCTATCGGTCTCCATGAGTCGGGCGCCAAGACTCTCAGCCGCATTGAGCGCCCGACGATGCGCCGCGATAAGCTTGGGTAAGCCATCCACCTTCTGCATCTTCCATCGCTCCAAACCAGTTGAAGTGAGACTGGGGCTAACGAAACGGAGGTTTGTAAGGGACGTGGCGAGAGCACAAAGGCGCAATCCGGTGTCACAATCCCCTGTTCATCTTCGTGAAACGTGTTACAGCCAGTCAGAGCAACTTAAAGTTGCTCGTTTAGCCAGTTGGTGCAAGCGTGCTGTGCATTGAAACTGTCAAAGCGAAAAAGATGATTAACACTTGTAGTGATAGCGCCGGCCGCC
>SCRB01000767.1 GCA_004299545.1 Rhizobiaceae bacterium | reverse complement strand
TGCGAAGCGTCACATGCGCTTCCGTGCCCTTCATTTCAGCGCCGGTCAAATCGTTCTTGCGGATCCCGACGAAAGAGGACTGGACCTTCTCCGAGCGCGCCTCGCGATCCGCGATCGCCGCGACGAAACCATCATAGACTTCCTTGGAAAGCAGGTTTTTCAACGTCTTGCGGTCGCCGTCGGCATAGGCCAGCACGATCATCTCGTAGGCCATCTTGGCACCGTCGACAAAGGTCTTGGGGTCGAACGAGGAATCGGCGTCGCGGACGGAACGCAAGCCCTTGTTGAGATCGGTTCCGGGGGGCGCGACCGCATCGATCGAGGCATAGGCATTTTCCGGCGGCTCGCCATCAGCCGGACGGCGCGGCAGGGAGACGACGTTTTCCGGCAGGGGCGCGCCTTTTTCCGCCGGCTTGGCAGGAGTCGAGGAATAAGGGTCGAAGGGCGGCCGCTCGTTACCGGTCCTGCGCCCAAGCACGTTGCGCAGCTGGTAAAAGATCACCACCGCCGCAACCAGGAAGAGTATCGTTCCGATGTCGAAGAATTCCATTCTTATCCGCCAACTGGATTTTCGCCGGAACCTTGGGGCAGGACCCTCATCCCGCCCCTTCTTTTCAGGCGGTTTTTCGTTCAACGCAGCCTTCCCCTCATATAAAGCTTCCATCTTAATCATTCAAATCCGGTGGCGGTATGCTTATGTTTTCGCCAGCGGTTATAAGAAAGCGGTATTGGAGATTTCTTGCGCCTGCCAATCCTTCCCCTGATTTTGCTCCTGCCCTTCGCGGAGATCGCCGGTTTCGTCATCGTCGGGCGGGAAATCGGCGTCCTGCCGACGTTGGGGCTGATCGTGCTCAGTTCGGCGGTGGGCTTCACCCTCCTGCGCATCCAGGGTCTCGATATCCTCGGCCGTATCCGCCACGAAATGGAACGCGGCAATGTCCCCGGGCGAGAGATGACGCATGGGGTGATGATCGTCCTCGCCGGCTTTCTTCTCATGCTGCCGGGCTTCATCACCGACATTCTCGGGCTGCTTCTTTTCATCCCTTGGATCAGGGATCGGGTCTGGTCGCTCGCCGGTCGAAAGATCGTGGTCTCGGGAACGTCGTTCCGGACCTACCGCCAAAAGCCGGACGGCGATGGACGAACGGAAAAGACGATCGATCTCGACGCCGACGATTTTACCCGCTCGGGCAACAAGGATACGCCATGGCGGCTGCCGCGGGAATGACACGGCCTTCCGGCGTCATCCGAACTTGTCATACCCCGATCGCCATGCTAGCCAACGCCACCTGACAGGACCCTTGCGGGCCGCAACGAGACAAGGATATGGCCAATGGCCGCACAGGCGGATAATGCGAACCCTGCCGCACAGGCTGGCAACGGAGCCCAGCCCATCCTCAACGTGCTGGTGCAATACACCAGAGATCTGTCCTTCGAGAGTCCCGGCGCGCCGACATCGCTCAGGCAGCGCGACAACGCGCCGTCGATCAACATCAACGTGAATGTCAGCGCCAACCCGCTTTCCGACAAGGAGTTCGACGTCAATCTGACGCTCAACGCCAAGGCGGAATTCGACAAGGAAGTGCTCTTCAACGTCGAACTCGTCTATGGCGGCGTCTTCAGGGTCGAAGGCTTCCCGCAGGAACACCTCCTGCCAATCCTTTTCATCGAATGCCCGCGGCTTCTTTTCCCCTTCGCGCGGCAGATCATCGCGGACGCGACGCGCAACGGCGGCTTCCCGCCGCTTTTGCTCGATCCGATCGACTTCGCGACCATGTTCCAGCAGAAAATGGCCGAGGAACAGACGCGTTCCCAGGTCCAGGTGAGCTGAGTCAGAGCGGTTCGAGGCTAGATGCGGGCGCAGCGATCCCCGGAGGGCGCGCGCCCAACGGGCATCACTCCGGAGCGATTCTGGCCCAGATGGCGGTCTCTCCCAACCCTTCCACCAGTGCCCTGTGGGCCACCAGTTCGACCTCGCTCAGGCGGGAGGGAAGCGGCGTCGGACGCCGCGCAGCCACGCTGGTCGCGGTTTCTGTCCGTGTTTCCTCCACGGCGATCCGTTCCGCCACCTCCAGGCCGAGCGCCGCCTGCTTGCCGCCGATCAATTCGATATAGACTTCCGACAGAAGTTCGGAATCGAGCAGCGCGCCATGCTTGGTGCGGCGGGCATTGTCTATGCCGTAGCGCCGGCAAAGTGCATCAAGCGAATTCGGTCCCATCGGATGCTTGCGCCGCGCGATAAGAAGCGTGTCCACGATCCGTCCGGGCTCGATCGCCGGATGACCGAGGCGGGCGAATTCCGCATTGATGAAATTGATGTCGAAGGTCGCGTTGTGGGCAACGAGATGCGCCTCGTCGATGAAAGCCATGAACTTCTCGACGATGTCGGCGAAGATAGGCTTGTGGGCCAGATCGGCATTGCTGATTCCATGCACCGCCAGCGCTTCGGCATGGACTTCACGGCCCTGCGGATTGATGTAGACATGAAAGCTGCGGCCGGTCGGAAAACGGTTGACCAGTTCGATGCCGCCGATCTCTATGACGCGGTCCTCCCGCGGATCTAGGCCGGTAGTTTCGGTGTCGAAAATGATTTCACGCATTAAGTCGCTCCGAAGACAGGTTGGCCGTGCTGTCCGATCGTGGCAAGGGGGCGGCATATCCACTGATCAGGAAAGCAGTGGACGGCCCCTCAAATCCTCGATGATCGAGCGGACCGCCTTTTCGGCCGCCTCCATGCCCGCGCCCGTATCGATCACATAATCGGCGAGCCGCCTTTTTTCCTCGTCCGGCATCTGCCTTGCCAGGATCGCCCTGAATTTTTCTTCGCTCATACCCGGCCGCGCCAGCACCCGCTCGCGCTGGATGCCCGATGGGGCCGTGACCACCACGACCTTGTCGACGCGATCCGTCGCCTTCACTTCGAAAAGGAGGGGGATGTCCAGAACGACGAGGTCGGCTCCGGCCTTGCGCTGCTCTGCAAGGAACGTCTTTTCATCCTCCCTGACGAGCGGGTGGACGATCGCCTCGACTTTCTTCAACGCCCCGGTTTTCAACGCTCCGGTGTCGCCGAGGATCGCGGCGGCGAGTTTGGCACGGTCGACGACTCCGTCGACGACGGTTCCGGGGAATTCCTCCTCGATCAGGGGCGCGGCCTTCCCCGCATAGAGTCGGTGGACCGTTTCGTCGGAATCATGCACCGGAACGCCCGCTTCGCTGAACATCCGGGCAGTGGTCGATTTTCCCATGCCGATCGAACCGGTCAGCCCCAGGACGATCACTTGCCTGCCCCCAGATCGGCGATAACGAGTTGCCGCAATTCCTCGGTGACTTGAGGTCTTTTGCCGAACCAGCGAGCAAAGCCGGGGACCGCCTGGTGCAGGAGCATGCCAAGGCCGTCCACCGTGGTGAGGCCGCGTGCCCGCGCGTTGCGCAAGAGCGGCGTTTCGAGCGGGATATAGACGATATCCGCCACCACGGCATGGGCCGGCATGGCGGCAAGGTCGATTTCCGGTCCGCTTCCTGTCCCCATGCCAAGCGAGGTGGCATTGACAAGGAGGTCCGTTTCCCGAAGGAGAGACGGCAGGGTGTTCCATTCCCGGGCGATCGGCCCCGGCGCGAATCCCTCTGCCAACTCGGCTGCTTTCGCTGCCGTGCGGTTGACGATCCGGACCGTCTCCATCCCGCTTGCCTTGAGAGCATAGACGACGGCCCTTGCGGCACCCCCCGCACCGAGCACGGTCGCCGCCCGCGCCCGACGCCATTGCGGCGCACGGTCGTCGAGATTGGCCAGAAAGCCGGGGGCGTCGGTATTGGCGCCACGGATCTTCCCGCTTTCCACCCACAGCGTATTCACGGCGCCGATCAGCCTTGCCGCCTCGTCCGTTTCGGAAGCAAGGGCGAAGGCCGCCGCCTTGTGCGGCAGCGTAACGTTTCCCCCGACAAATCCCATTCGTTGAAAATCACGCAGGAAAGACCCGAATTCGTCAGGCGGGACATCGATTTTCTCATAGCTGCCGGCAAGCCCCAATTGTCGCAGCCAGTAATTATGGATGACGGGCGAACGCGAATGCGCGACCGGATGGCCGCAGACGAATGCGCGCCTGGTTGTTTCAGCCATCGATCGCCCTTTCTCCCCGCAGGCAGGCAAGCAAAGGCAGGAGAGCCAATCCGACTATTGCGAAATAATCGCCCTCGATCCGGTCAAAAAGCTGGATGCCTTCGCCTTCGACCTGATAGGCGCCGACGCTCGTCAGCGCCTTCTCTCCGACACGCGACAAATACCGGCCGATGAAGCCAGGATCGAGCTTGCGCATGGTCATTCGTGGAATCTCGACATGACGCTTTATGATTTCCCCGTTCCTGGCCAGGACGAACGCCGAATTCAGATGGTGCGTTTTTCCCGAAAGCGACAGAAGATGATGCCGCGCCGCGTCCATATCCGCCGGCTTGTGGAAAACCCGGTCATCAAGCGACAGGGTCTGGTCGGCGCCGATGACGAGAGCATCGGGAAAACGCTCGCTGACATCGAGTGCTTTCGCTTCGGCGAGAATGAGAGCCAACTCGTCCGGCGTCACGCCTGTCCCCGCGACGGCGCTTTCCACAGCACGTTCGTCTGTGGCGGGTTTCACGACGCGGAAGGTGACACCCGCGTCGCGCAGCATCTTCTGCCGATACGGGCTTGCGGACGCCAGGACAATATCAGCAGCCATTCAAAATCCCTTGCAGCTTTCATGGATCGCCCGGCAACCACGGCATTTGCCGTTTCCCTATCGCGCCTTGCTTTTGAGAGCAACGATGGCGGCCGCCGTCTCCTCGATCGAGCGCCGGGTAACGTCGATCATCGGCCAGCCGTGCCGAGTGCACAAATGGCGCGCATAAACAAGTTCCTCATTGATGTTCGACCGGTCCGTATAGGCGGTAAAATCATGCTCCTCGCTGCCCAACACCCTGTGCTGGCGAACTTGGGAGATGCGCTCCGCCGAGGCGACAAGACCGACGACG
>SCRB01000766.1 GCA_004299545.1 Rhizobiaceae bacterium | reverse complement strand
GAATACAAGGCGCTCGAATATACGCCGAGCGGTCAGCCCGTTCCCTGGCAGAACGCCGGCTCGAAATATCGCGGGCAGGTCGTGGCAGGCCAGCCCTATCAGGTCGGGTCGCAAAACTGCCGGCAGTATACCGATACGGTTTTCACAGCCGACACCTCCCAGACCGCGCGCGGCGCCGCCTGCCGTAATCCGGACGGCAGCTGGACGCCGCTCAATTGATTTCCAGGGTCCCGACCCCTTTCCCTGTAACGTTGAATTTACCTCCGGCCGGCAAATCGCCGCATAGCGCGTCTGTTGGCTTTGGCACGCTTGATCGATAAGAGAACCGCATGTGGTTCTGGGTCGTCGCCGCGCTTCTGACATTGGGGTCGTGTTTCGCGATCCTGTGGCCGCTGATGCGCCCTTTGAAAGGGGCCTCGGCCGATGGATCGCGTGGGGGAGCCTACGACATCGAGGTCTATCGCGACCAGCTTTCGGAGCTGGAGCGTGATTCGGCGGGAGGCCTGATCAGTCCGGCGGAAGCCGGGGAGGCGAGAGCGGAGATCGCGCGGCGCATCCTGCGTGCCGATCAGAAGCATGCGGCTGAAAAGCCGGCGGCTGCTGGGCGGGCCGGGAGGTGGGTGGTCACGGTTGCGATCCTCGCTGTCCCGCTCGTCAGCTGGGGGCTTTATTCGGCTCTCGGATCGCCGGGCCTGCCGGGTGAGCCTTTGGCTGAACGGCTCGCGAAGAATCCCGCCGACAGCAGCGTTGGAGAACTTGTTGCGCGTGCCGAGGCCTACCTCGCCAAGAATCCGTCCGATGCGCGCGGCTGGCAGGTGCTGGCACCGATCTATGTGCGCATGAACCGCTTCGGCGACGCCGTGAGCGCCTACAGGAACGCTATCCGCCTTGGCGGTGACAGCGGCAAGCTTGAAGCGGGGCTCGGCGAAGCCATGGCGGGTGCCGAAGGCGGCGTCATCTCGGCCGGCGCGGAAGCGGCCTTCCACAAGGCCTTGCAACTCGAACCCTCCAATGAGACGGCGCGGTTCTTCCTCGCGACCGCAGCCGCGCAGGACGGCCGGCCGGAAGAGGCCGCCGAGAACCTCCGTTCGATGCTGGCCGGCCTGTCCCCGGATTCACCCTGGCGCGGCCCGGTGAACGAGGCGCTGGCCGAACTCTCCGGCAATTCCGCATCATCGTCGGGTTCCGGAAATACGGCGGAGCCCGCTCCCGGTCCCACCGCCGCTGACATGAAGGCTGCTTCCGGCATGTCGGGCGCGAACCGCTTGAAAATGATCGAAGGCATGGTCGCCAGCCTCGACCGGAAACTCAAGGAGAACCCTGCCGATCCGGACGGCTGGCGTCGGCTTGTCCGGTCCTATCACGTGCTGGGCAAGGAGAAGGAAGCTGAGGACGCGGTGCGGCGTGGCGTCGCCGCGCTCGGCGCGGGGACCGGCGAGGCGAAGGATCTGCAGGCGTTCGCTGTCTCCCTTGGCCTTGCCCGGACGGAGTGAAGCGTGACGCGGAAACAGAAACGGCTTTCGATCATCCTTGGCGGGCTCGTTTTCCTTGGAGCGGCGACGACGCTTACATTCGTCGCGCTGGGTCAGAGAACGTCTTATTTCTACATGCCCTCGGACCTTTCAGAAGGCACCGTGGCCCCCGGCCAGCAGATCCGCCTCGGCGGCCTTGTTCAGGACGGCACGCTCGTGCGCGGCAAGGGTGCAACCGTCACTTTCGACGTGACTGACAAGAAGAAGGCGGTGAAAGTCACCTATACCGGCATCCTGCCCGATCTTTTCCGGGAAGGACAGGGCGTCGTCGTGGAGGGCTCCTTCGGTTCGGGAGGAACATTCGTGGCTGACAGTGTTCTCGCCAAGCATGATGAGCGTTATATGCCCAAGGCGGTAGCGGACGGACTGAAGGCAAAGGGCGTCTGGCAGGCGGACTGAGGAGCGAGCAAAAGCTATGGTCGAAACAGGTCACTTTGCGCTGGTTCTCGCTTTCGCCATGGCGCTGGTGCAGTCGGTCGTGCCGCTGGTTGGCGCGCGGACGGGCAACGAGCGCATGATGGCGGTCGGCGTCCCCGTCGCTCTGACCGGGTTCCTGCTGACGGCGATGGCCTTCGCCGCATTGGTTTCGGCCTATGTCCAGTCGGATTTCTCCGTCGCCAATGTCTGGGAAAATTCGCATTCCCTGCAGCCGCTTCTCTACAAGATCACCGGCACCTGGGGAAATCATGAAGGCTCCATGCTGCTCTGGGTTCTGATCCTCACCTTCTTCGGCGCTCTCGTCGCGGTATTCGGCCGGAACCTGCCGCTCTCGCTCCGCGCCACGGTGCTGTCCGTGCAGGGCTGGATCGGCGCCGCTTTCTTCCTTTTCATCCTTCTCACCTCGAACCCGTTCCGCCGCATCTTTCCGGCTCCGATCGAAGGCAGGGAACTCAATCCGATTCTCCAGGATATCGGCCTCGCCATCCATCCGCCGCTGCTTTATCTGGGCTATGTCGGCTTCTCAGTCGCCTTCTCCTTCGCCGTCGCGGCGCTGATCGAGGGGCGGGTCGATGCCGCCTGGGCGAGATGGGTGCGGCCATGGACGCTGGCAGCCTGGTTGTTCCTCACCGGCGGCATCACCATGGGATCCTATTGGGCCTATTACGAACTCGGCTGGGGAGGGTTCTGGTTCTGGGACCCCGTTGAGAACGCGTCCTTCATGCCGTGGCTCGCGGGCACAGCGCTGCTGCACTCAGCACTCGTGATGGAGAAGCGCTCGGCGCTCAAGATCTGGACGATCCTGCTCGCCATCCTGACTTTCTCGCTTTCGCTCCTCGGAACTTTCCTCGTCCGGTCGGGCGTGCTGACGTCTGTCCACGCCTTCGCCACCGATCCGAGCCGCGGCGTCTTCATCCTGTGCATTCTCACCCTCTTCATCGGCGGGTCTTTCATCCTGTTTGCCCTGCGTGCCGGCAACCTGACCGCCGGCGGCCTGTTCCATCCGATTTCACGCGAAGGCGCGCTGGTTCTGAACAACCTCTTCCTCACCACCGCCGCCGCGACGGTTCTGGTGGGCACGCTCTATCCGCTTGTCCTCGAAGCGTTTTCCAACAACCGCATCTCGGTCGGGCCGCCTTATTTCGCGCTGACCTTCGTTCCGGTCATGATACCGCTCCTGCTCGCTGTTCCCTTCGGCCCCCTGCTTGCCTGGAAGCGGGGCGATCTTCTCGCTGTAGCGCAGCGGCTTTATTTCGCCTTCGGCGCCGCTCTCGTCGTGGTGCTTGGCGTGCTGCTCTTCGTCGACCGCCACGCGGTGCTCGCGGCCTGCGGCATTGGTATTGCCGTCTGGCTCATTTTCGGAGCCCTGACCGACATTGCGCTCAAATCGGGCATCGGAAAGGTCGGTCCCCGCATAGCGCTCCGCCGCTTTCTGGGCCTTCCGCGTTCCATGTACGGGACGGCGCTGGCGCATGCCGGTCTCGGCTTGACGCTTCTCGGGATCCTGGCGACACTGACGTTCCAGGCCGAGAAAATCGTCTCGCTCAAACCCGGCGACACGGTAACGGTTGCCGGCTACACCCTGACCTTCAAGGGAATCGTCGCCGACCGCGGGAAAAACTATACCGAGGCGCGTGCTGAATTTCCCTTCACGGACGCATCGGGCCAGCCGCTCGGCGTCATCTCGTCGGCCAAGCGGATTTTCGTCGCGAGCCAGACGCCGACGACGGAATCGGGTATCCGGACCATCGGCCTCGGCCAGCTCTACCTGTCGCTGGGCGATGCCGACAAGGACGGGTCCTATGTCGTGCGCGTGTGGTGGAAGCCTCTGGTGACGCTGATCTGGTTCGGTGGCCTCGTGATGATGGCGGGTGGCGCGATCTCGATCTTCGACCGGCGCCTGCGTGTCGGGGCGCCGTCGGCACGCCGGGCGAAAGCGGGGCTGGCGGCGCCGCAGCCGTCGTCATGAAGCTCCTTCGCCTTGCTTTTGCCCTGCTGATTCTCCTGGCCGCGGCAGCGCCCGCTTTCGCCGTGCGCCCCGATGAAATGCTCAAGGATCCGAAACTGGAGGCGCGGGCGCGCGAAATCTCGAAGGAGGTGCGCTGCCTCGTCTGCCAGAACGAATCGATCGACGATTCGAACGCCGACCTTGCCCATGATCTGCGCGTCCTTGTCCGCCAGCGCATCCTAGCCGGCGACAGCAACCCGCAGGTGCTCGACTATCTTGTCTCCCGGTACGGTGAGTTTGTCTTGCTCAAGCCCCGCTTCGATCTCCGTAATGCCCTGCTCTGGGGGACACCGTTTATATTGCTGGTGGCCGGCGGCGTCTTCGTGTTCGGAAGCTGGCGGTCACGGCGGCGCCGGCAGCAGGTGCCACCCCTTTCGGAGGAGGAAGCGACCCGGCTGGAGGCCATCCTCGCCGAAAACGGCGGCGAGCCGCGATAGCGCCGATTCCTTTCTCTGCATCATTACGAAAGTTTCATTCGCAGGAAACGATCGCGTAATGTGAAGCGTTCTATGCCGGCATCACAGGATGCCTTTGAGTGCATCCGCCAGATAAAAGGCCAGAAAAAGGAATGTCACGATGAACAAGCTCGTCCGCCCTTCCGGCATTGTGCGCAAGCGCTTCCTTGCAGCGGCCGCGACGATCGCGCTGTCCAGCGCGGTGGGTTACGGCGTCATTGCCACCACAACGCCCGTTTTTGCCGATCCCGTTTTTGTCACCACCACGCAGAACGTTCCGAGTTTTGCCGATCTCGTGGCGAAAGTTTCGCCGGCCGTGGTCAGTGTCCGTGTCGAATCGCGTGTCCAGCCCGCGTCGGATGACGGCACGGATTTCTTCAGCGGTCCCGGCTGGGATCAGCTTCCCGACAACAGCCCCCTGAAGCGTTTTTTCCGTGATTTCGAGCAGCAACAGCATCAGCACGCGCCCCAACGTCCTGAGG
>SCRB01000765.1 GCA_004299545.1 Rhizobiaceae bacterium | reverse complement strand
GTACCCGCGCTTGCCGGCAAGGTACTCGGGGCGGCGAAGGCGCTCGGATTGGAGGCCTATGGCGTTTCCTTCCATGTCGGCTCGCAGCAGACTGATCTCTCGGCCTGGGACCGCGCGCTTGCCGACGCCAAGGGCGTTTTCGCGACGCTCGCGGAAGAGGGCATCGTGCTGAAGATGGTCAATCTCGGCGGCGGTTTCCCTACGCGCTATCTGAGGGATGTGCCGGCGGCTCAGGCCTATGGCGAAGCGATCTTCGCGGCGCTCAGCAAGCATTTCGGCAACCGCATTCCCGAAACGATCATCGAGCCGGGTCGCGGCATGGTCGGCAATGCTGGCGTCATCAAGTCGGAAGTCGTGCTGATTTCCAAAAAGGCGGAGACTGACGATGTGCGCTGGGTCTATCTCGACATCGGCAAGTTCGGCGGCCTCGCCGAGACGATGGACGAGGCGATCCGCTATCCGATCGTGACGCGGCACGATGGCAGCGAGACCGGCGCCTGCGTCGTCGCCGGGCCGACCTGCGATTCGGCCGACGTGCTTTACGAAAAGACGCCCTATCCGCTGCCCTTGTCGCTGACCATTGGCGACGAGGTACTGATCGAGGGGACAGGCGCGTATACGACGACCTATTCCTCGGTCGCCTTCAACGGGTTCGAACCGCTCCGATCCTACGTGATCTGACGGAAACCCCGTCGGATCACCCGATGGCCGGCGCCGTGTCCGGCCATCGGTTTGCACGTGGATGTTTGATCTGCCTGTGAAGGATCAGGGACAATGGACATTTCGAATTCGGTAATCATCGGCACTCCATTCAGAGATTGGCCGATCTCCTCCTCAAGGGAAGAGGTTTATGCCGCGGCCGCTTTCACCGTTTCCGTCGAAACCCCGGCCGATATCGCGGCGCGCGACGCGCTGCTCGACCGCGCCATGGGGTCGGGCTGGCGCAGGAAGGCGTCGGAAAAGCTGAGGCGCGGGCGTGTCCCGGCGCAAGGCCTTGCCTTCATTGCGCGCGATCTGAAGGGCGATGTCGTGGGAACCGTCAGGCTGTGGAATGTCGTGGCTGCCGGGCTCGATGATTCGGCGCTGCTGCTCGGCCCGCTCGCCGTCGAGCCATCGCTCAAAGGCAGCGGGATCGGTTCGGCGCTGATGCGCCACGCCATCCATGAGGCGGAAAGCCGTGGCCATGGGGCGATCCTGCTTGTCGGCGATGCTCCCTACTACGAGCGATTCGGCTTCTCTTCGGAAAAGACAGGCAATCTCGCCATGCCTGGCCCTTACGAGCCGCATCGCTTCCTGGCGCTCGAACTGGCGGAAGGCGCGCTCGACGGCGCGCATGGGGTACTAGGGTCAGGACCCATTAATCTGGTCGGAATGGTGTGAGGCCATCCGCTTGGATACAGCGCATGATCCCGAAAAGTTGCAGACTTTTCGGGCAAAGCCATGCGCCGCTCTATTTGTTTTGCATTTTCCCGACAGGAAAATCCGGAGGAGCGAAGGCGCAGGAAATGTCATCATTTTCAAGTTCTTCGCGACGAAGGAGGCGGACGGATGGACCACATCAAGTGGACGCCGAAACGGCTGCGACCTGCTGTGTCGAACCGCTCGACCGGGGGAACGACCCCGCTCTTCGCGCATCTCCTCGCATCTCTTTGCCGTTTCAGGCGCCATTTCGATCATATTAATGGGTCCTGACCCAAACGCCGGCGGGGCGCAAAACAAAACCGAAGGCTTCGGTCGCGGCCGCCTGATGAACGGCCTCAGCTCCGCGCGAGCGAGGTGAGGCGTTCAGATCACCTGGCTCAACGCCATGGCGATCGACATATCGCCCGAGACCTTCAGCTTCCCTTGCATGAAGGCGGCGGTCGGGCTGAGTTCACCGGCGAGCAGATTTT
>SCRB01000764.1 GCA_004299545.1 Rhizobiaceae bacterium | reverse complement strand
GATCGAGGCGGCCAACATCCACATCTGCGGGGCAATGACGCTGGAAGGCGCGCCGCACCTGAAGGAAGAGCACCTGCCCGTCTTCGATTGCGCCAGCCCCTGCGGCAAGATCGGCAAGCGCTACCTCTCGGTCGAAAGCCACATCCGCATGATGGCAGCGGCCCAGCCCTTCATCTCGGGCGCCATCTCCAAGACCATCAACATGCCGAACGAGGCGACGGTCGAGGATTGCAAGGCGGCCTACATGCTGTCCTGGAAGCTGGCGCTGAAGGCGAACGCGCTCTACCGCGATGGCTCAAAACTCTCGCAGCCGCTCAACGCCTCGCTCCTCTCCGACGATAACGAGGAGGCGGACGACCTGGTCGAGGAACTGGTCGCAGCGCCAAACGCGGCTCGCGCCGCCGTCATGACGGAAAAGATCGTCGAGCGCATCGTGGAACGCGTGGTGCGCGACCGCGAGCGGCTGCCCAATCGCCGCAAGGGCTACACGCAAAAGGCCATGGTCGGTGGACACAAGGTCTATCTCCGTACCGGGGAATTCGACGACGGGCGGCTCGGTGAGATCTTCATCGACATGCACAAGGAGGGCGCCGCCTTCCGCGCCATGATGAACAATTTCGCCATCGCCATCTCGCTCGGCCTGCAATACGGCGTGCCGCTGGAGGAATATGTCGAGGCCTTCACCTTCGTGAAATTCGAGCCGGCCGGCATGGTCATCGGCAACGAAGCCATCAAGACGGCGACCTCGATCATCGATTACGTCTTCCGCGAGCTCGCGATCTCCTATCTCGGCCGCAACGACCTCGCCCATGTCGATCCGTCGGAAATCTCCAACACCTCGCTCGGGCGCGGCATGTCTGAAGGCAGGCTGCCGGTGTCGAAGGGCCTGACGCGCGGCCAGACTTTCAAGGTGGTCGGCGGCAGCGAACCGAAAGGCTTTGCCGGGGGGGCCGCTGGCGAGAAATCCTCCCCTCGCCCCAACGCGGCTCCCTCGGCCTTTTCGGGCTCGAACGTGTTGTCGCTGAAGCCGGCGAGCGAGGACACGCTTGCCTACAAGCGGGACTATGAGGAGCGGTCGAAGGGACTGGCGGAAGAGATCGCCGACGAGAACCCGCCGGACCTGTTCGAGAGCAACGAGCCTTCCGAGACGACGGCGCTGTTTTCGGACAAGGCGCAGGCGGACGCCTCCGCCGCCAAGGCCGTCGCCGCCTCGCGCCGCCAGAAGGCGATCATGCAGGGCTACACCGGCAACATGTGCTCGGAATGCCAGAATTTTACGATGGTGCGCAACGGAACATGTGAGAAGTGCGATACCTGCGGAAGTACATCGGGCTGCTCATGATATGCCGAGCGCATGTGAGGTGCACCTTAAGGAATGTCCCTAGGACATCTGGCCTGCTGCCGGTTTTTCGGACACCAGGTTAAGCTAACATAGCTTTCTCCTCGAACTCGACGGGGCTCATATAGCCCAGTGTCGCGTGCCGTCGCCGAGGGTTGTAGAAGCGCTCGATGTAATCGAACACGTCGGCCCTGGCGTCATCTCTCGTCCTGTAGACCTTGCGGGCCGTCCGCTCGGTTTTCAGCGACGAGAAGAAGCTCTCCATCGCAGCATTGTCCCAGACATTGCCTGACCGGCTCATCGAGCAGGTGATGCCGTGATCGGTCATCAGGCGCTGGAACTGTTCGCTCGTATATTGGCTGCCCTGATCGCTGTGGTGCAGCAGGCTGTCCGGCCTGCCTCTCCTCCAGATCGCCATGATGAGAGCGTCGGTGACGAGCTGAGCCGTCATCTCCGCCTTCATTGCCCAACCGACGACACGCCGGGAGAACAGGTCGACGACGGCGGCAACATAGAGCCAACCTTCGGCGGTCCAGATGTAAGTGAAGTCGGCGATCCACTTCTGGTTCGGAGCCGCGGCCTCGAAAGCGCGATCGAGGAGATTATCCGACACTGCCGCTCGCTCGCCGGTGTCTTTCGGCAGCCCACGGCGACGCGGCCGGGCACGCAGCCCGTTCTCGCGCATGAGCCGCTCGATGCGGTGCAAGCCACAGGACAGACCCTCGGCCAGCATGTCGTGCCAGACGCGGCGAGCGCCATAGGTTCGGTCGCTGCTCTTGAAGCTGCGGTCGATCGCTGTCACCAGCACCTCGTCCTGCCGGGAACGAGCGCTGGAGCTGCGGTTGAGCCAGGCATGAAAGCCCGACCGGGATACATCCAGCGCGTCGCACAGCCATGCCACCGGCCAGATGTTCCGGTGCTTCGCAATGAAAGCGAACCTCATATCGCTTCCCTCGCGAAGTAGGCTGCGGCCTTTTTTAGGATGTCGCGCTCCGCCCTCAGCTTCGCCACTTCCTTACGCAGCCGGTCAATCTCCTGCTGCTCCGGCTTCATCTGCCCACGGCCGGGGAAGGCATGCTGCGGATCCGTCGATAGCTCGCGCACCCATTTGCGCAGCACGTTCTCGTGGACATCGAGATCGCGGGCAGCTTGCGCCACCGCAACGCCTCGATCCTTCACCAGCCTCACCGCCTCAAGCTTGAACTCGCGGCTGAACTTCCTTCTTTGCATTCCAACTCTCCAGTTCCGTCAAACACCTTATCTCGGTGTCCACGAAACCGGCAGCAGGCCACAAGAAAACGATCACTGCGAATGTGAGGTGCTGCACGATCTCCTCGATCATGGCTTTGAGGCGACCCTCGTCTGGGAAAGGCCCGATCTTTGTCATCATATCCGGTGAGATCAAAACGAAACTCTCTGGCGAAGCATGCGTCCCATACGTGCAAAATCTTTGATAAGTAGGCTGTCTGTTCAAAGGCGTTTTACCGTTCTGTTTCTCGATCTCCTCTAGACGCAGCCGCACTTTGATCGGAGAGAACTTTTTGAACCGGCCATCTTCTGATGCCTTGGTCCATTCGGAAATCGTCGAGGGGTCTCGTTCAAATAAGTCGAGAAGTAGCGTCACTTCCATAAGATCGCGAACCAGCGATAGGCATTGGTTGTAATAGCCCATCCGAGCCAATCGTAGGGCGGCGGCCCCCGAATTGAAGCACCTGGCTGCAAGGCGAAGAACGATAAGTTCATCCGTTGAGCGATGGTCGTAAGTGCGCGGCGCTCTGTCGAGACAATTCAAGTTCTCGTTTATCATCGCCACATGCTTCTGGAACACCGGCGAAGAGAGAATGAACTCATCGTGGCGGTGCTCGATGGCAGTCTCATCGACCAGATATAGGTTTGACCGATTGCGTTGTCCGCCGCTCATCTTTATCCCTCCGTCCGACGGTCACATTCTAATCTGCTTCTTTTTCGGCCGCCCATCCTTCTTTTCCCGCGCCTGCTTGAGCGCCTCTTGGTGATCCTCTCTCGCTGCTTCAATTGCCAGTGCGCGGACAAAGGCATCCAATTTCTCATCGAGGAGCTTCCGTG
>SCRB01000763.1 GCA_004299545.1 Rhizobiaceae bacterium | reverse complement strand
CGCTGGTGTCGCTCATCCCGCATCTGTATGAGGCGCCGCAGGGATCGGTGCTGATCGATGGCCATCCGGTCGACACCATTCCCCTCTCCGTGCTGCGACGCGCGATTGGCCTGGTGCCGCAGGAGACGTTTTTGTTCAGCGACACGCTGCGCGCCAACATCACCTTTGGCGCCCCCGCCGCCAGCGAAGAGCAAGTGGTTGCGGCCGCCTCCATCGCCAACCTGAGCGGCGACATTGCCGGGTTTCCGGAGGGCTACGACACGCGTGTCGGCGAGCGCGGACTGACCCTCTCCGGGGGGCAGAAGCAGCGCACCGCTCTGGCCCGCGCCATCATCCGCGATCCCCGCATCCTGATCCTCGACGACGCCCTGGCCAGCGTCGATACGATTACGGAAGAAAAGATTCTCAGCCACCTCGCCGAGGTGATGCGCGGACGCACAACCATTCTCATCAGCCATCGCGTCTCGACCGTGCGCAATGCCGACTTCATCGTTGTGCTGCGCAATGGTGTGATCATCGAACAGGGCACCCACACCGAACTCATCGGGCTAGGCGGAGCCTATGCCGAACTCTATGAAAAGCAGCTTCTCGAAGAAGAGCTGCAGCAGGTGGAATAAGCGGCCCGGCCGCCGGTTTGTATCGACGTTATGAGCAGCGCACAACAGGAAGAAGAGGTTCTGGGCAAAGCGTACGACGGCCGTCTCATGGGGCGCCTGCTCGCTTACGTGCGTCCGTACCGCTGGCAGGTCGTCGTGGCCACCCTCGCCGCCGGCCTGCATTCGGTCACGCAGGTCGTCGGGCCGTATCTGAACAAGGTGATCATCGATCGCTACCTGTTTCCGACCCATGCCCCCGGATCGCACAGCCTGATCGGCAATTACCTGCCCGCCGACCCCTGGCGCGGCATCGCCTCGGTGGCGCTGCTCTATATCACCATGCTGGTGATCGGATTCGCTCTCGACTTCCTGCAGACCTGGTCGATGCAGTGGGTCGGCCAGCATTCGATGTACGATCTGCGCCGCGACCTGTTCCACCATCTGCAACGGCTGCAGATCTCCTTCTTTGACCGCAATCCGGTCGGACGCATGGTCACGCGTGTCACGAACGACGTCGAAATGATCAACGACATGATCTCGTCGGCGCTGGTGGCCTTCTTCGATGACAGCTTCGTGCTGCTGCTCATCATCGTGGTCATGTTCCGCTTCAACTGGAAGCTGTCACTGATCACGCTGGCCGTGCTGCCGTTCATGATTCTGGCCACGCGCGCCTTTCGCCGCGCCGTGCGCGACAGCTACCGGCGCATCCGCGTCGCCGTCGCCCGTATCAACGTCTTCCTGCAGGAACACGTCACCGGCATGTCGGTGGTGCAGGCCTTCAACCGCGAACAGCGCGCCTATGACGAATTCGACCAGATCAACCGCGTGCATCTGCGCGCCTGGACCGACGCTGTCTTCGCCTACGCCCTCTACTATCCGGCGATCGAATTCCTGAGCACGCTGGCGATTGCGCTGATCCTCTGGTTCGGCGGCCTCCGGGTGCTCAATCACACG
>SCRB01000762.1 GCA_004299545.1 Rhizobiaceae bacterium | reverse complement strand
GGTGAATCAGGCGTCCAGCCCTCCGCTGTTCCCCCCTCGATCAGCCGGCAGGCGGCAGCGGTGGAAACGACGGCCCCGCCATAGAGCCGGTTGGCGAGGTTGAGGATGCCGATCTCGTGCATCGCAACCGATCCGCTACCGCAGGCATCCTTTATCAATACCACCCGGAAGCCAAGCTTCATCGCTGCCTTTACCGACGCGTCGATGCAGGCTTCGGTCCATACACCGGCAATGAAAAGCCATTCGATGCCCGCGGCCTTCAGTTCGTCGCCAAGCCCGGTGCCGAAGGCGCTCGCTTCCGACTTGATGAACAGCTTTTCGCCATCAAGCGGAGCAACCTCCGGGCAGATCGCCGTCAGCGGATCGTCCCTGTCGCTGAAGGCGGAGCGGCCGTCCGACAGCCTCGGGTGATGGGCCGGCGTTGTTGTTGCACTTGCATCGACGACATAGGCGAAATGATAGATCGGAATGCCGCTTTCCCGCACCGCCCGCTGCAATTTCACAACATTGGCGACAACGCGGTCGAATTCGACCGCAAGCAGGCGCTTGTCCTGCCGGTGTTCCTCCTGCAGGTCGATGCAGAGAAGGGCCGTTCTCGAAGGACCCAACGCAAATGTCTGCCTCATGAAAGGCCCCCGTGAGCGAAGCTTCGCGACATAAGCAGAAGCGATCTTCCGTTTACGAACCGGCAAGATCGGTCTTGGCGAAATCGTTGCCCTTGTAGAGCAACGGAACGCCCGCCTGTTTCGCATAGGCGTATGAAAAGCAGTCACCGAAATTGAGCTTAGCGGGATGACCGGTGCCCTTGCCGTAGCGGGCGGCTGCCTCCATCACACTGTCGAAAATGGACGGCTCAGCGGCCACGACTTTGACATCCAGCCTTTTGAGAAAATCGGAAACCATCTGGCCACTCGATATGCCTTTTGCTCCTAATCTTCTCAGGGCAAGAGATGCCTCGACCTTTGTAACAACGGAAGTAAACGGCTCACGCGCTTTCATCAACCTCCTTAGAAGCTGCTCCGCATCCGGTTCGTTTAGGATAATGGCGACGATTGCGGAGCTATCCACATACACTTTTCTTAATCATCCCAATTTTCATCGATGAACTGCATGGCTTCTTCAAAACCACCTTCTTTTCGAAATGCGCGCATCTGTTCGATAATCGGCTCGATCCTGCGACGATATTCTTCGAAATTGCGTTCCTCTCGCTGATTCGCCTCTTGAACCGCGACCTTGATGGCTTCGGTAATCCCCAACCCCCGGCGTCGGGCGAACTCTCGCACCAGCCAATCCGCTTCAGCATCTTGAACGTGTATAGCCACTTTTGTTCACAACCACAAGTGATTTGTACAAGCCTCTATCGTACTATGTAGATGAAAGGAACACAAGAGGAACATGCGGCATTCTCACCCCCGCATCCGCTCATAATTCGCGTCGAACAGGGGCGCGGCTTGGATGCGCGCCTTGTGCCGTTTGCCCAGAAGTTCGATCTCGAAGCCGTCCGTTTCGTCAGCGATCTCCTTCGCTATATAGCCCATCGCGACCGACGCCTTGGAATTGTGCGCATAACCGCCTGACGTTACCCAGCCTCTCACCTCGCCGTGGAGCCAGATGGCCTCGTCACCGATGACGTCGGTGTCGTCAGCATCCATGACGAAAGCACGGAGCCGCAGTTTGCCGCCGCTCTTCTTCTCCTCGATGGCCGCCGCCTTGCCAACGAAATCAGTGGCCTTGTCATAGGCGACAAAGCGATCGAGCCCGGCTTCGAGCGGACCATAGATCGGCCGGTATTCGCGCGCCCAGGAACCGTAATTCTTTTCCAGCCTGAGCGCGTTCAAAGCCCGTGAGCCGAAAAGGCCGATACCGAATTCCTCGCCGACCTTGAGGAGCGTGTTGAAGACGGCGCGCTGGTATTCAGGTTCGATCCATAACTCGTAGCCGAGATCGCCGGTATAGGAGACGCGGCCGACAAGGCAGGACGCCATGCCGACATGCATCCAGCGAATGGCCATGAACGGGAAAGTCGCGTTCGAAACGTCCGCCCCCGTGACTTTTTCCAAAAGCTTGCGCGCATCCGGCCCGGCGATGGCAAGGCCTGTCAACCCGGCGCCCCGTGCCCTCACCCGAACGCTGCCATCTTCCGGCAGGTGCTGTTCGAACCAGCGCATGTGATAGTCCTCGGCGATGCCTGAACCGAAGAGCATCCATTTTCCCGGCCCGATATTGGCGAGGGAAAAATCGCCGATCAGTTTCCCATCGTCCTTCAGCATCGGCGCCAGCGTCATTCGCCCTTCCTTCGGCAGCTTGCACGCGAGAATGCGGTCGAGCCATGCTGCGGCTCCTTTGCCAGAAACCTCATACTTGGCGAAGGATGTCGTCTCCGACAGGCCGACGCGTTCGCGCACCGCCCGTACCTCCTCCGCGACATGCGCGAAATCGGTGGAGCGCCGCCAGGAAAATTCGTCCCTGACGCCTTCCGGCGCATACCAGAGCGGTACTTCCAGCCCATAGGCGACACCGAATTGCGCGCCCTTGGCGGCAAGCAGGTCGTAGATCGGCGAGGTTTTCAGCGGCCGCCCGGCCGGCAGTTCCTCGTTCGGGAAACGAATGGAGAAGCGGCGCGAATAATTCTCGCGCACCTTGGCGTTGGTGTAGGCCATGGAGGTCCAGTCGCCATAGCGCGCCACGTCCATCGCCCAGATGTCGAAACCGGGATCGCCCTCAATCATCCAGTTGGACAATGCCAGCCCAACCCCGCCGCCCTGCGAAAAACCTGCCATGACACCGCAGGCCGACCAGAAGCCCCTCAAGCCGCGGATCGGTCCGACCAGCGGATTGCCGTCCGGCGCAAAGGTGAAGGGGCCGTTGATGATCTGCTTGATGCCGGTTTTCTGGAAAGCCGGGAAATGGCGGAAGCCGACTTCCAGCGAAGGCGCGATGCGATCGATATCCGGCTCCAGAAGCTCATGGCCGAAATCCCATGGCGTCGTCTTTTCCGACCATGGCTTACCGGCCTTTTCATAGGTGCCCATCAGCATGCCGCCGCGTTCCTGGCGCAGATACAGCTCGCCGTCGAAATCGACCGCATGGATGATCTCGGTGCCGGCCTTCGCGTTCCATTCGGCGACTTCCGGCATGTCCTCTGTAATGAGGTACATGTGCTCCATCGCAAGCACCGGTAGTTCGAGCCCGACCATACGGCCGACCTCGCGCGCCCAAAGGCCGCCGGCATTGACGACGTGCTCGGCGACGATCTCACCCTTATCGGTGATGACCCGCCAATGCCCGTCCTCACGCTGGACGAGGTCTTCCACCCTGGTGTGGCGATAAATCTCGGCGCCCAGTTTCTGGGCCGCCTTGGCATAGGCATAAGTGACGCCGGACGGGTCGAGATGGCCGTCCTCGGAATTCCTGACCGCGCCGACGAATTGCTTCGGATCGAGGAGCGGCATCAGCTCCGCCGCTTCCTTCGCGGAAATCTCCTCAAGGTCGAGGCCGAGATAGCGGCCCTTGGCGACGACGCCCCTGAGCCAGTCCATGCGTGCCTCGGTGGCGGCAAGCAGCACGCCGCCGGTGACATGAACACCCGTCGCCTGGCCCGAAAGTTCCTCGATCTCCTTATAGAGCTCGATCGTGTATTTTTGCAGCTTGGCGACGTTCGGGTCGCCGTTGATCGTGTGCATGCCACCGGCCGCATGCCAGGTCGAGCCGGAGGTCAATTCGTCGCGCTCGATCAGCACCACGTCCCTCCAGCCATGGCGTGCAAGGTGAAACAGCACCGAGCAGCCGACGACGCCACCACCGATGACAACGACGCGTGTATGAGATTTCATGATTTGGCTCTGCCTTCAGAATGTTGGAAGGGTTTGCGGAATCGGGATGGGAGCGGAATGAGAGAAGGCAGTGCCCTACGTAGCCCCCCTGAACTCACGGTTCGCCTCCGCCGATCTCTTCCTTGCGCTTGGCCACATAGGCTTGCAATTCTTCACGGATGCCCTCATCCATCGCCGGCTGGACATACTCGTCCAGCGCCTTCTTCCACAGCACAGTCGCGCGCTCGGTCGCGTCGCGACCGCCCGCCTCCTGCCACGCCTCATAGTTCTGCCAGTTGGAAAGCATCGGCTGGTAGAATGCTGTCGAATAGCGTTCCAGCGTATGCGCCTCACCGAAGAAATGCCCGCCGGTCGGAACGCCGCCCAAGGCGTCGAGCGCCAGTTCGCCCTCATTCACTTCGATCGG
>SCRB01000761.1 GCA_004299545.1 Rhizobiaceae bacterium | reverse complement strand
TTTTTTCTGCATAAATAAATGGCCGCCGTGGTGGAGGGGGAACCACGGCGGCCTTTACTCGAAACGATGCGGCAGCCCGGAGAGGGGGATGAGGCTGCCGCAATGTCCGGTTAGGCGGGGGACGGGCCTTGTTCCGGACTCGGCTAAAACAATTGCCGATGACGAATATCTGGCCCTGTGATGATGGCGATTCAAGGGCACGAAAATTACAAGTTTGTAACGAAGGCGTGATTGCGAATGGCAGGATGGTTTCGGCTATGAAAAGGTGAGCGGCGCTTTGCCATGGACAGTGCTTCGGCTGCACGGTAGGCGTAGCCTATGAAACAGGGTGATCATCTCTTTCTCGTCGACGGGTCGGGTTATATTTTCCGCGCCTATCACGCGTTGCCGCCGCTGACGCGTAAGTCCGACGGCCTGCCGGTCGGTGCCGTGGCCGGCTTCTGCAACATGCTGTGGAAGCTCCTGCGCGACGCGCGCGATACATCGGTCGGCGTGACGCCTACCCATTTCGCCGTCATCTTCGACTATTCGGCGGAGACGTTCCGCCATGCGATGTACCCCGAATACAAGGCGAACCGGTCGGCGCCGCCGGAGGACCTGATCCCGCAATTCGGCCTGATCCGCCAGGCGACGCGGGCCTTCGACCTGCCCTGCATCGAAATGGAAGGCTATGAGGCGGACGACCTGATCGCAACCTATGCGAGGCTCGCCCGCGAGGCGGCCGCCGACACCACCATCATCTCCTCCGACAAGGACCTGATGCAACTCGTCGGCCGGACGACCTCCATGTACGACCCGATGAAGGATCGCGAGATCCGCATCCCCGAAGTGATCGAGAAATGGGGCGTGCCGCCGGAGAAGATGATCGACCTACAAGCACTCACCGGCGATTCCATCGACAACGTTCCGGGCGTGCCGGGGATCGGGCCGAAGACGGCGGCGCAGTTGTTGGAAGAATATGGCGATCTCGATACGCTTCTCGCCCGCGCCTCCGAGATCAAGCAGAACAAGCGCCGCGAGACTCTGATCCAGAACGCCGAACACGCGTTGCTGTCGCGCCAGTTGGTGACGCTCAAGAACGATGTGCCGGTCGATATGGGACTGGATGCGTTCCAGTTGCAGCCGCCGAACGGACCGAAACTGATCGCCTTCCTGAAGGCGATGGAGTTTTCCTCGCTGACCAGGCGTGTCGCGGAAGCGACGGGTGCCGACCTGGCCGAGATCGAGCCGTCGCATATAGAGGTCGTGCGCGATGGTGCAGCGCACGGACCGGATGTGGGGATTTCCTCCCCCCTTGGGGGGGAGGTGTCTGCGAAGCAGACGGAGGGGGTCGATGGGACGTCGTGCGTTGCTGCGGCGACCCCACCCGGCCGGACTGTGTCTGGCCACCCTCCCCTCGAGGGGGAGGGAAATACCCCCCTCGCGCTCGCCCAGGCACGCGCCGAGGCGGCCGTCGCGGAAAAAATCGACACCAATGCCTATCATTGCATCCGCGACCTCCCGACGCTGCAAGCCTGGGTGGCGGAGGCCACCGAGGAAGGGCTGGTCGCCTTCGACACCGAGACGAATTCGCTCGACCCGATGCAGGCGGAGCTTTGCGGCTTTTCGCTCGCCATCCGCCCCGGCCGCGCCGCCTATGTGCCACTCTCCCACAAGGCCGGCGCGGGCGACCTGCTCGGCGGCGGACTGATAGAGAGCCAGATCCCCATCCGCGACGCGCTCGCCGCGATCAAGCCGCTGATGGAAGACAAGGCGGTGCTGAAGATCGCCCACAACATGAAATTCGACTGGCTTTTGATGCTGCGCCACGGCATCACGATCGCACCCTTCGACGACACGATGCTGATCTCCTATGTCTGCGATGCCGGCGCCAACGGCTCCAATGGTGGCCACGGCATGGATGCGCTGGCCGAACGTTGGCTCGGCCACAAGACGATCCACTACAAGGATGTGGCAGGCAGCGGCAAAGCAGCCGTCACTTTCGATTTCGTCGCTATCGACCGAGCCACCTCATATGCCGCCGAGGACGCCGATGTGACGCTGAGGCTCTGGCGCGTCCTGAAACCCCGCCTCGCCGCCAAGGGCCTCGTCTCGGTCTATGAGCGGCTCGAACGGCCTCTCGTGCCGGTGCTGGGCAGGATGGAGGAGCGCGGCATCTCCGTCGATCGCCAGATATTGAGCCGTCTTTCCGGTGATCTGGCGCAGGGTGCCGCGGCGCTCGAAGCCGAGATCTACCAGCTTGCCGGCGAGCGCTTCACCATTGGCTCGCCGAAACAACTGGGCGACATTCTTTTTGGCCGCATGGGCCTGCCCGGCGCGACAAAGACCAAGACCGGCCAGTGGACGACCTCGGCGCGCGTGTTGGAGGACCTTGCGGCGGAAGGCCACGAACTGCCGCGCAAGGTCGTCGACTGGCGACAACTCACCAAGCTGAAATCGACCTATACCGATGCGCTGCCGGGCTATATCCATCCCGAGACGAAGCGCGTCCATACCTCCTATGCGATGGCCTCGACGACGACGGGGCGGCTTTCTTCCTCCGAGCCGAATCTGCAGAATATCCCGGTTCGCACGGCGGAGGGCCGCAAGATCCGTACCGCCTTCATCGCAGATTCCGGCCACAGGCTGATCTCGGCGGATTACAGCCAGATCGAGTTGCGCGTGCTCGCCCATGTCGCCGACATCCCGCAACTGAAGCAGGCTTTCGCCGATGGCATCGACATCCATGCCATGACGGCGTCGGAAATGTTCGGCGTGCCGGTGGAAGGCATGCCGCCGGAAGTGCGTCGCCGCGCCAAGGCGATCAATTTCGGCATCATCTACGGTATTTCCGCCTTCGGCCTCGCCAACCAGCTTTCCATCCCACGCGAGGAGGCGGGCGATTACATCAAGCGCTATTTCCAGCGCTTTCCCGGCATCCGTGACTATATGGACAGCACCAAGGCCGAAGCCCGCGAGAACGGCTATGTCGCGACCATCTTCGGCCGCCGCGCGCATTATCCGGAGATCCGCTCGCCCAACCCGTCCGTCCGCGCCTTCAACGAGCGCGCCGCGATCAACGCGCCGATCCAGGGATCGGCCGCCGACATCATCCGCCGCGCCATGATCAGGATGGAAGACGCGTTCGACAAGGCCAGGCTGAAGAACACATTGATGTTGCTTCAGGTGCATGACGAACTGATCTTCGAGGCGCCCGACGAGGAGGTCGAGAAGGCCATTCCGGTCATCCGCCATGTCATGGAAAACGCCGCCATGCCGGCGGTGTCGATGGCGGTGCCCCTGCATGTCGATGCCCGCGCCGCCCATAATTGGGACGAGGCGCACTGAGAGGCCAGGACCGGCGGCCTCAAATCAGCCCGTATTGCTTCGCCTTGTTCTTGAGGAACGGCAATCCGTAGCCGAGGACGTCCTCGCGCGATTCCGCCACCGGGCGCCACACCGATAGCGCCGAGGCGATCTGAGGCGGTACCGTGATGAAGCTTTCCATCGCCATGCCGCCGGTAAACCCGATCGCAGCCAGCGCGGCGAAGACCTCGTCCCAGGCGATCGTGTCCTTTCCCGGCGTCCCGCGGTCGCTGGCGGAAAGATGGATGTAGCGCAGGTGATCGCGCGCCTTGAGAATGCCGTTGGCGATGCCCTTTTCCTCGATGTTCATGTGGTAGGTGTCGAGATGGATGAAGACGTTGGGCTGGCCGACGCGCTCGACGATCTCGACCGCCTGCGCCGCGGTATTGAGGATATGGTTCTCGTAGCGGTTGACCGCCTCCAGCCCGTAATCCATGCCGAGCGAGCGGGCATAGGCGGCGGCCTGCGAGACGACGCGCACCGTCGCCTCCTTCTCCGCCTCGGTGGGCGGAAAGCCGGTACGCTGGCCGATTGCACCGTAGATCACACCGCTCATTGCCTTGGCGCCGATCGCATGCGACTTGTCGAGCGCCATCTTCAGGAACTCGAGCGCACCGTCCGGATTGTTCGTCGGCAGCCGGTCGAGCGGCAGCCCGAGAGAGCAGACGCATTCGACCTTGTGCTTCTCTAGAAGGCCTCGCGTATGGGCGGCATCGACGCCTTGCGGGTCGAGCATGGTGATTTCCAGGAAGTCTATTCCGTACCTGACGGCTTCCGGAATGGCGAATTCGGCCGCAGCGCGGTTCCATTCCATCGCCCACATCGCAGTATGAACGCCGAAACCTTTTACTGACATATTCTTCCTTCCTCGGGGTTTCCCGCCTTCCCCCTGCTGTAATACCGTTCAGGCTTTATCAAGGACGATCTGGAGCTTCACGTCAGCCGGGCGGCCTTCCGCCGCCCTTTCGAACGCCTTGATGGACTCCTCGAAGGCAAACGTGTCGGAAATCAGCGGTTTCAGGTCGACCCTGCCGGATGCGATCAGCGCGATCGCGCGCTCATATTGATGCGCGTAGCGGAAAACCGTCTCCACCTTGATTTCCTTCGTCGAGGCGGTCGAGACGTCGAAGGCGATCGGGTCGACCGGCAGCCCCACGGCGACGATCGTGCCGCCCGGCCGCGGCAGGTCCATAATCGTTTCCCAGGCCTTGGGTGAACCGGAGCATTCGAACACCACGTCCGCGCCCCAGTCCTCCGTCAGCCTTTTGACCTCATGCACCAGATTTGTCGTCTTGATGTTGACGGGTATGACACCCTGGTAGCCTGCGGCGATGTCGAGCTTCGGCTGGGCGAGGTCGGCGACGACGGCGCGGGCACAGCCACCGGCAAGCGCGGCGATCGCCACCATCGTCCCGATCGGGCCGGCGCCGATGACGACGGCCGTATCGCCCGGCGTGATCCTGGCCTTCGTCGCCGCCTGCATGCCGACCGCGAAAGGTTCGATCATCGCACCTTCGGCAAAACTGACATTGT
This sequence comes from Rhizobiaceae bacterium, assembly GCA_004299545.1. Taxonomy (GTDB): domain Bacteria; phylum Pseudomonadota; class Alphaproteobacteria; order Rhizobiales; family Rhizobiaceae; genus Mesorhizobium_L. The sequence goes on along the minus strand of SCRB01000761.1, from coordinate 2,193 downwards.
CCGGCAGCTTGAAGGTGAAGTCGGCTGGATGCACGACAGTGGGGGTCAGCACGCCATGCACCGGCGGTGTTGCCCAGAACCTCACCGAGGGATCGACATTGTACATGCCGAGCCGGCTCGCCTTCGATGTCGGATTGGGAATGCCGGGCTCCATGCAGACCCGGTCTCCGACCTTGAGACGCGTCACACCGGCGCCGACCGCAACGATCGTGCCTGCGGCCTCGTGGCCCAGCACCATCGGTTCCCTGACGACGAAAGGCCCGATCTTGCCATGGGTATAATAATGCACGTCCGAGCCGCAGACGCCGACCGTGTGGATAGCGATCTTGACCTCTTCCGGCCCCGGTTCCTGGGGCAGGTCTATGTCGCGCAGCGACAGTTCATGTTGGCGTTCGAGGACAAGTGCGGGCACCATTGTCATGGCTTGGTTCCTTCAGGATGGCCGAAAGGCCTTCGGTTGTGATCCGGCAATCTCGACCGCCACATCGGCGTCGCGCCGGCTGACAGGAGGTGCGCTGCGCGGTTTCAGGTGTCGGAAGCGGTCCGAATGCAATTGAATTGTTCATATTACATCTGTATGATTGATCCTCAATAAAAATCTTTGCTGCGGGACAGTACGCGGGGAAGGCGTCCGGCCCTTCCGGCGGTGTTCGGTAGGAGGAGCGTCGCGCCATTCACGCCGCCGGGCAAGTGAAAAAGCCGATGCCGGCGACTGGCCTCACGCGAGAGCGGCGGTATCGAGGGAGGAATTCGATGACGCATTTCTATGCGAAGGCGATGGACGATCTGGCCGGCGTATTCGACAGGATCGACGACGCCGCGGTTGCACGGGCGGTCGATGAAATCGCTCGGGCCGATCGCATTGTCCTTTACGGCGTCGGGCGCGAGGGCTTGCAGATCAAGGGCTTCGCGATGAGGCTTTTCCATCTCGGGCTGAAGGCGGCGGTGGTCGGCGACATGACTGCCCCGCCCGTCGGGCCCGGCGATCTTCTCATCGTTTCGAGCGGGCCTGGCGCCTTTTCCACCACACAGGCACTGATCGGCGTAGCCAAGAAGGCAGGCGCACGCACGCTGGTCGTTACGGCGCAGCCGGATGGGGACGACGCGCGCGCCGCCGATGTGGTGCTCGTCCTGCCGGCACAGACCATGGCGAACGACCGGGGAAACAAAATCTCCGTCCTGCCGATGGGGTCCCTTTATGAGGGCGCGCAGTATGTCCTTTTCGAAGGCATGATCCTTTCGCTCCGTGACAAGCTCGGCATATCGGCGGAAGCGATGCGTGCAAATCACACCAATCTCGAATGAGCGCGACCCCGGCACGGCAGCCTTCCCGTTGCCGTTCGCCCATGAGAAACACAGGAGAAGACGACCGGTGAACACGGCTTTGGGCATCAATCTCTCCTTCTGCATCAAGCGGTGGATCACGCCGGAACTTTGGGGACCGCTGGTACGGGATCGGCTGGGGCTTGATCTCGTCCAGTTCTCCTTCGATCTCGTCGATCCTATGTGGCCCGACGACATCCTTAGCGGCATTGCCTGCCGATTGCGGCGCGTGCCGGAGGAATACGGCATCGAAATCCACAGCGCCTTCATCGGTCTTGCCCATTATACCTTCAACCAGTTGCTTCATCCCGATCTGCGCGTGCGCGACTACGCGGAAAACTGGCTCTTGAGGGCTTATCGTTTCGCGGCCGAAGCAGGGATCGAACGTGTCGGCGGTCCGCTCGGCGCGATCGCCTCGCGTGCCGATGGCCACGAGTCTGAAAGCCTGCCGACCTCCGATTATCAGGATCTCGTCGCCCGCATGACGAGGCTCGCAAGCGAGGCGCACAAGGCGGGACTGCTGGAACTCTATGTCGAGCCGACGCCGCTCAGGCGCGAATGGCCATGGACGATCGCGCAGGCGCGAACGATGATGGCGGATGTCGCCGGAACGCCGGTTCCCTGGCGGCTCTGCCCGGATTGGGGCCATGCCACTTTCGAGCCGCTCTACGGCCGCTACCGGGCATCGATGGAAGAATGGCTTCGGGAATTGGCGCCGCATGTCGGCATGGTCCATATCCAGCAGACCGACTTCCAGTATGATCGCCATTGGGATTTTACCGAGGCGGGGGCTGTCGATCCGGAAGCGGCGAAGACCGTGCTGCAGCAGGCCGGGCTTGACCGCAGCCCCGTCTTCCTCGAAGTTTTCTA
>SCRB01000075.1 GCA_004299545.1 Rhizobiaceae bacterium | reverse complement strand
GCGAGACGGTCCCAGAAATGCACGAACTCTCGGTCGAGCCGCCGCGCGACAAAATCGCCCGTCGCCGGGATCTTGCCGAAGAAGCCCGGAATCAGATGTTCGGCGGGCATGCAAACCCCCTGAACATTTCGAGCGTGTACGGATTTTCGACGCTCGACGCGCGCAGTTCGAAATCGACATAGTAGTTGTTGGCGCCGAGCCGCAGATCATAGGCATCGGGCAGCGGCGTTTTGGAGAAGCGGCCGCCGCGCAGCATCCTCAGCCATGCCCAGCTTCCGGTCTGGTTGACGACGACTTCCGGCGAGCCGTCAAGCGGCTGGAAGGCAAGCGATACCACGCCCGTGCCATCCTTGCCTGGCCAGGTCATCGGCTGCGGCCGTGTCGCGTTGTTGTAGTAGTTCAGGATCTGCCCGTCGACATTGAGGGTCGCGCGTGACGCTGCCGCGGACAGGTCCTTCGGCTCGAGCGTGAAATTCATGACGGGACCCTGCCCGCCCGGGAAAAGGCCGTCCCTTATGTGCCGCGCCTTCTCGAAAACAGCCAGTACCGAAGGATCTCCGTTGAAATCCGCCCGCCATTTCCAGGGTTCGCCGGTGGTGTCGATATAGGGCAGCAGGTTGTTGTTGGTGAAGCTGTCGATCAGCCCTCCCGGCCCGAAGAGGCGAGTGAAATCTCGAATATTGACATCGATCGAGCTTTCCGGATCGAACGGATAGCGCCGGTTCAACGCCGCCTCGCAGAACGGCAGGACGTCGGCGCGCCATATTGCGTTCAGTTCCGACGTCACCGCCTTTTCCGTCAGGCCGCTCGTGTCGCCGGCGATGCCGGCAAGCCAGGTGTTGATCGGGTCAGGCAATATCTGTGCCTGGCGCGCAACGGCGCCGGTGAGTTCCGCGAGGCCCCCCTGCTTCTTGATCGCGTCCTGCGGGTTGGGGCTGGCGATCACCGTTTGAAGGACATTGGAAAGCGCCGTAAGTGCGACCACAGCGGCGTCGAGCGCCGGCGGCTGGCCGTCGACCTCGGCGATGGCGCCTTTGAGCGGCTTGAAATGTTCCGCCACGACCGAGCCGGTTTCGTCGATCTGGTCCGCGCCGCCGGTATGCGGCAGAAGCTTGACGCCGGTTCTGGCAAGTTTGCCGATCGTGCCGAGCTTGCCGAGGATCGTCGAACTGATCTTCGCCCGGTTCTTGTCGCTGGCGGGTTCGTCGGACCGTGTCAGTTCGGTCTCCCGGACGACAGCGGTCACAAGCCTCTTCACCGCCGAATCGGCACTCGAAAGATCCTTGAGGTTCTCACTGGCCACCCTGAGATTGGCGAGCGGCGCCAGTTTCACGTCATGCAGAAAGCCGTCCCACTGGGCGATATAGTCGTCGTAGTAGAGCTTCAGCATATCGCGCGACAGCGCGGAAACCGAGGTCTGCGAATTCTCCGAGCAGCCGCCGGCATAGACTGCGCGGTCAAGGGCGGCCTGCGTGGCGACGTCCTCCAGACGGTCGAGGATGGAACCGTGGAAACCGTCATAGGTGAACGCACCTTGTATGCCGACGCGCAACGTCTTGCCGGAGCGGCGGACGAGAACCTTGGCGCCGTTCGGCCCGGCGAAATTGGCCGGGATCCATTCCTTGAGGGAGGCAACGGCCGGCTCCGCGAGCAGGCTCTTGTAGCCGCGTTTCGCCAACGGCACGGCGCAGACCGTCTTCAGCGCTTCGGCGACAAGCGTCGCGTCGGGCGCCATATATTTGTCGTCCACGACCATCGCGCGCAGCGCGGCGCTCTCATGCCTTTCGGCGTCCGGCGTCGGAAAGGGCGGGAAGGGTGCATAGCCGGGCAAGGTACTCACCCACCAGTTCCCGGCAAAATCGGGATCCATCTGCGAGAGCCCGGTCATCATGCGATAGGTCTTGAGCGCGCCGAACATGAATTCGGGATCGCGTATGTGACGCCACATGGTCGCTTCCAGTAGCGCCAGCATGCGCGGCTCCAGAAGATCGCGCAGGCTGCGATCATAAAGCGCCCGCTGCGCCAGGCCGATCTCCGCGGCGGCCGACGGGCCGATGGTGTCGCGCAAGCCCGCGGGCGGCGCGGGGCGCGCGTTTTCCACGGCTCCCACTGCGGCCAGGGCAACTTCGATGTCGGGTTGGCCGACGGAAGCCGGACTCGCGGCGATCGCCGCCAATGGCGCCTGCAAGGCCTGGAATTGCGCGACTTGCGCGGCGATCGCCTGGCGATTGTCGCGATAGGAGAGCAGGAAGGCGCCTCCGACGACGATCGCCGCGGCGGCGCAGAAGGCGGCGGCACCGCGCCATATCCACGCGCGCCTGCGCTGCGCCGCGGGATCGAAGGTTCCGAGTCCCGCCTCCCTGAAGATCACCTCGGTCAGGAGATTCTTGAGGAAGAAACTGCGCCTTTCGATGCGCGGCGCCATCGAGGCCCTCTGCGGGGGCAGCCCGAAAGCGGAGGCGAGCGATGCCGTCAGCCGGTCGATCGGCGCGCCTTCCTGCGTCGCGGAGGTCAGATAGACGCCCCGCAGCCACGGACTGTCCTCATACCGGCTGGCGCCGAAAACGGTGTCGACCAGAAGCCCGATCGGCGCGGACAGACTTTCCAACTGCGCCGGGAAGCGGAATATATCCGCGCGTGTCGCGAGTCTCTCCTCGTCCTCCAGGCGCGGCACCATGCGCGTCTCGAGCCTGGCGGCAAGCGCCGATAATTCGCGGGCGACGGCGTCGGCGTCGGCAGGCTTGTCGAGCGGGAACGTCATGCCCCACACCTGCTCGCGCGCCTGTGTCGCAAGATTGGCGAAGAACGGCTCGAAACCCTTGACGAGATCCGCCTTGGTCAACATCAGATAGGCGGGCAGGCGAATCTGGAGCCGCTCGTTCAGTTCGGTAAGCCGCTGGCGGATCTTGCGGCCATGGGTGCGGATCGCTTCATCGCCTTCCGAGAGGGTATCGACCGAAAGAGCGACGATCACGCCGTTGAGCGCCCGCCTCCCCCTGTGCTTCCGGAGAAGGTCGAGAAAACCGAGCCATTCCGCCGCATCGGCGTCAGGCTGGCTCTCCTGCTGCACGTAGCGGCCCGCCGTGTCGATGAGAACCGCGTCCTCGGTGAAGAACCAGTCGCAGTTTCGTGTCCCGCCGACGCCATGGAGGTCGTCGGAGAGGTCGATGGGAAAATTCAGCCCCGATTGGCGCAGCGCCGTCGTCTTGCCAGTCGCCGGTGGCCCGACGATCACATACCACGGCATGTCGCGCAGGAACTTGCGCTTGCCGAGCTTGCGCCGTTTCAACTCGGCCATGACGCCGCTGAATTTCTCTCCGACGGCGGCGACGGCTTCCTCGCCTGGACTGGCCGACGCCTCTTCGGCGGGCGCCGTGACCGCGGCGACGAACATGCGGTTGGCGCGGATAGCGCGACGCTGGGCGAGGATCAGCCAGATCAGCCACAGGATGACGATGCCGGCGATCACCGCCACGCGGATGCTCTGGGAGGCGAAGGGCGCATACGGCCCGACGCTGACGACCGGGCCGAAAATCCAGATCATCAACGACAGCAGAACGAGGCCGATCAGCGTCCACAGCCAACGCGATGTCAGGACGGACCACAGGAAGCGCAAGAGGAACATCCTAAAGCCTCTTCTCGACCAGGATCTCGACGCGCCGGTTCAGCGCCCGTCCCTCGCGGGTTCCGTCATCCGCGATCGGCTCGGTGGCGGCACGCCCCTCCGACCGGACGCGCTCGCGCGGAACACCGTACTGCACGAGAAGACCGGCTATGGTTTGCGCGCGGGCCTCCGACAGCCGCTGGTTGTTCGACAACGGATTGCTTCGCTGCAGGGGTATGCCGTCGGTGTGGCCGACGACCGTGACGTTGCCGATGACGTCCTTGTTGTCGACGATGACCTTGGCGACGGACGCGATCAGCGGTTGGAAACTGTCCGTCAGCTCGGCGCGCGAAGACTGGAAGACTTCCGGGTTCGTCGCCTGGATCACCAGGGTTGCCAGAGACACGCTCTCGCGTCCTTTGAGAGCCGGGCGCGATGCGGACGGCACAGCTGCCATGAAGGCGGGCAGAAGCCTGAATTCGACCTTGACCGGCGGGGGCGCCGCGGCGGGCTTGACAGGGGCCGGCCGAAGGAGCGCCGATTGTACCGTGGGCGGCATGCTGCGTGCCAGGGCGGACAATTCCGCCGCGCGGCTGCCGAGCGCGGCCGACAGCGCAATATAGGCGATCGTGACGAAGACAGCCGCGCCGGCCGCCATCACCCAGATGGGAATGGTGAACCGCGACGGCTCATCCGAGGCGGCCACGCCCTTCCAGTTCGGCGACAGCGCGGCGCCTTCCGCGTCCGGATCGCGCAGGAAGCGCGCCGCCGCGACGCGAACCGCATTGATCGAGCGGTCGCCGGCACGGCCCGGGACACGGTATTTACCGCGAAAACCGAGCGCCATGCAGTAATATTGCAGTTCGAGCAGTTCGCGGTCGCGATTGGGATGCCGTTCGAGTTCTTCCAGACGCGCGTAGAATTGCGCGCCGGCATCGACGTCCCCGCGCAGCATCACAACGAGCGGCTGGCGCGGCCACGCGCTTGAGCCGCCCCACGGCGTGTTGAGCGCCAGGTCGTCGAGCAGAGCGCCGACCAGCCATGCCGCCTGATCGGCGCGCGCAAGCGGTGACCCGGCGGCAACCACAGCGTCGCGCGCCCGGATCAGTTCGTCGAACAGGCACGCGCGCAGGGCTTCCGGGTTTTCCGGCGGCAGTGCGCTTTCCAGCTCCGGCGCGAATTCGAGAAGCGGGGCGAAGGCATTCACCAGCGGATTGGGATGAACGCGTCTCCGTTCGACGGGCGGAGCAACCGGGATCGGCGAGCGTTGCATCGGCGAATTGACGAGGCGGATGCGGGTGCGTTCGCGATCCTCGGACAGTCCAAAAGGATCATCCCGGCTCATGTTTCACCTGCTCACCGAGAAACAGTCGAGTTGAGGCTCGCTGGGAAGCACGCCGGAAACACCGATGATGAATCCCGGCGCATCGAGCAGCGAGGCCCAGTGCTCGCTTTTCTGGTCCAGTTCGAGACAGAGGCGGTCGCCGTCATACGGGATTTCGCGCGGCTGGGAGTGCAGCGGCTTGAGCGGGATGCCGGGAAGGCGGGACTTCCATAATCCCTCGAACTCGTCGGCGGACCCGACCGTCACCTGATTGACGAAGATCTTGCGCAACGCCTCGTCGGAAAGCTCCGAGCCGACCCGCACCACGATCCGGCTCTGGACAAGAAGCTTCGGGTTGTCGACGCGTACTTTCCACACATTGGTCGAATGCCGCATGACCGGCAGGGCCCGCGACTTCGGCTCGACATAACGCAGGCTGAGGATAAGAGAACGCAGCGTATCGGCCAGTTCGGCGAAGGCCGGCCCGGGGGCCATATGATCGTACGGGCTGAGCTCGCGCAGCCGCCGGTTGCTGGAGCCGAAGGTGGCCATGGACCCGGCGAGGGTCGACAGTTCGAGGAAGAGATCCGCCGGATGATAAACGTCCTGCGCCAGCAAATGGGCGAGTCGCGGCCTCGCCTCGTTGGCCAGATGCAGCATCAGCAGGTCCTCGATGCTGCGGCCCGGACCGCCCATGACCATCTTGCCGTGCGCATCCGCGATCTGGTCCACGCCGGCGATGATCTCCTGGAGCAGTTGGGCGTACCAGGGCACGGCGGCGGTCACCAGCGCCGGGGGCAGGAAGGTCCCTTCCATGGCGACGCTGCCGTCGGCGCGCAGGCCGTGGACTTCGGCGACCGGCAGCGCCGTATAGCCGCCCACCGACTTGCCCGGCGGCAGCAGCAGGGCTTCCGGCCGGGCAATCTCGATCTCCTCGGGGTCCGCCCCATTCTGGACCGCGTCGCGTATGGTGACGATGCGCCCGCGATATCGCGCTCCCGTCGGCTCGGCATGGGCCGGATCGAAGCCGACGCCGCCCGGAGGTTCGAGAGGAAGCGCTATCAGGACGGGGCCGCCGGCCGTATCGGCGGTGACGGCCAGCGGCTTCGGCGCGTCCATCGTATCGGGGATGGAAAAGGGCGTCCCATCGGGAAAGATCCCGCGCGCCGAAAGCACCGCCACCTGTCCCGCTTCGAGCAGTGCGGGATCGAGCGCCAGCGCACGGAAGCCGAAAGTGTGCAGATTGCCGGCCTGGAGGGCACCACGGACCGTGGCTTCGAGGAAGCGGTCCTGCTGCTGGAAATGTTGGGTCCTCAGGAAAAGCCCTTCCGACCACAGCACCTTGTTGGCGTCGCTCATCGCATCAATGTCCGCTCGGACACCTCTTTGCGCCTATCCCTTTGTTCGAACATGCTCATTCCGAAAACCGGCTTCCTGCTGCTGCGCTGCTTCCAAAGCACTTCCCGTTTTTCACTGAATCGGAGACGTGCTCTATCTCCTTGTTTTTACGCAATTCCAGACGTAAAACCGCTGCACACTTTTGGGCGGCATGCTTTAGGCCGAGATGCCGCCCGCCCCCAGCCTGACGTTAAGCGTCAGCGTCGATCCCGGCGAAACCGAGCGTGTGATCCGCCAGCTGCGCCCGTTCGGTTGCCGCAGCAGGGCAACCAGTCCGATCGCGGAGGCGTCGGGCTCGACCCTTATTGCCTTGGACGCCGTCCTGCCCGGCGCGACGGCGATCTGCTCCTGCCCGATCAGGTCGGCGCCGAGCGTACCGCTCGCATTTCCCTCGAGCGCGAAATAGTCGGCCGCGTTGAACTTGCCCGTCGAGCGGAGCCGATAGACCATGACCGTGACCGGCCTGTCGCTGCCGTCTGGGCCCGGATTCATTCCTTTTGTCCCGGCCATGTTGAGGATGACGGTGGACGGTTTGGGCGGCCCGCTCTGGCATCCGGACAAGAGGCCGCCCGCGCAGAGAGCGAAAACGAATTCGCGGCGATCGAGCATGCATCATTCCTCCTCATAGGCATCGCGGAAATCGGCACCGATTTCGCCGAGGAAGCGTTGCTCGGCGCTGGTGGCGATCTCGCGATGACGTTTCTTGTAGAGTTCCCAGAGCTTGGCCCCCCGGCCGCCGGCGAGCACCTTGTCGAGCGCCGACGTCGATTTCAGCTCCCGCTCGAACGCAACGGGATCGAAGCGGTCGATCATACGCCTCAGCGCCCCTTGGACGCCGCGCCAGGCGCGCATGTGATGTTCCGCGAGATCGCGCACCGCATCCGCGATCGCTTCGTCTCCCTGGAGAAAACCGGCGCTACGCCCGGCCGCGATCGTGGCCACCGCATCGTCGATGGTCGGCAGGAATTTCAGCGGGTTGACTGCCGACGCGCCGACCACCGTCTGGGCAACGCGTGCGTTGCCCTTCTCTTCGGCACGCTTGCGCAGCAATTGCATCAGCCCGTCCATCATCAGCCGGTACTGGCGG
>SCRB01000760.1 GCA_004299545.1 Rhizobiaceae bacterium | reverse complement strand
CCGGCGTCCTTTCAGCCCTGTCTGCGCCGTCCGCGATCATAGGAGCGCCCGGTTAATGGCTCCTTCCCGAAAACGCTCCAATTCGGCATAATACGATATATCGTGCGATATATCTTGACCTCACTCCCGAAATGCTCCAATTAAGATATATCGTAAGAAATAGCGAAGAGTATGACAATGCATGATCATTCACATCGCTGCGAACGGGGCGGCCATTGGGACCGCGACTGCGGATCGCGCGACAACATCATGGGAATGATGGCACGCATGGAAATGATGGCGCGCAAATTCGGCGGCGGCCGCCACGGCTTCGGGCCGTTCGGAAAGGGCTTCGGCGGCGGCGGCGGCGGAATGTTCCGCGCCGGGCGCATGCTGGCGGACGGCGACCTGAGACTGATCGCGCTCGCCCTGCTTGCCGAAGAACCGCGCCATGGCTACGACATCATCAAGGCGCTGGAAGAGCGTTCGAGCGGTATCTACAGCCCGAGCCCCGGCGTGGTTTACCCGACGCTGACATTTCTCGAGGAAGCCGGTTACGCCTCGTCCGCGACCCAGGGCAACAAGAACGTGTTCTCGATCACCGAGGCCGGAAAGGCTTATCTCGAGGAGAACCGCGCCATCGTCGACGGCGTGCTGGAACAGATCGAGCGCTTCGGTCGCAAGATGGCCGCGGCCCGCGAATGGTTCGACTGGTCGGACGACGAACCGCGGCAGCGCGGGGGCGGCGGCGACTGGCATGGCCGCCATGGTCTTCGGCGCGAATTCCACGAGGTGCGCCGCCGCATCCGCATGGCGCTGGCCGAACTCATGCACGCCCCGGCGGAACGCCAGCAGGAGGCCATCGCCGTCCTGAACCGGGCCGCCGAGGAGCTGACCGAACTCGCGCGCGGCGGCGGCAATTCCACCGATCTGTGAGGAGGAAACATGACGACGGAAACGAAAACCACCCTCCATCATTCGACGGCGATCGTGGTGACGGAGATGGCGAGCCGTTACCTGCAGCAGCTTTGCAAGCATTTCGGCCACAAGCTGCCGGTCAACTTCACCACGCAGCGGGGCGCGATCGTCTTCGATTTCGGCATGTGCGCGCTGGCGGCCAAGGACAATATGCTGAACCTGACGGTAACCGCCGGGGACGAGGTCAGCCTGTCGCGCCTGAAGCACGTGGTGGCCAGTCACCTCGAACGATTCGCTTTCCGCGAAGAGCTGGAAATCGCCTGGGCCTGATACGCGGGCGGCAGGATGCGGGGCCGGCCGCCCCGCAGACCCCCGCCTGAAAGCGCGGCCGCGCTGTGCCAGAAAGTCGGCGCGTGTTGACCACTTGACAGTCCGCCCGCGGCAATATTCCGCTTGAAGATGCGGTGGCGCCAGTGCGGCGCGCCGGAAACGACATCGGCTGATGGATATGGGGCTGATGGATATGGACCTTGCGCGCCCCATATGAGGCCGCGACAACGGCTGAACGAAACAGGCGGACGCCATGCCCAAGACCGATATCGCGAGGCGAGTCTACAACCACACCTGGAAGCTCGATCCGATCATCCGCAGCCTGCTCGACACGGATTTCTACAAGCTCCTCATGCTGCAGATGATCTGGGGGCTTTATCCCACGGTCAACGCGACGTTTTCTCTCATAAACCGCACACATTCGGTGCGGCTGGCGGACGAAATCGACGAGGGCGAATTGCGGGCGCAGCTCGATCACGCCCGTTCGATCCGCTTCTCCAAGAAGGAGATGATCTGGCTGGCCGGCAACAGTTTCTACGGCCGCAAGCAGATCTTCGACCCGGACTTCCTGTCCTGGCTGACAGGCTTCCGGCTGCCTGAATACGAATTGAGGCGCCACGACGGACAATACGAACTGCATTTCCACGGCGCCTGGCACGAGACGACGATGTGGGAGATTCCCGCTCTCGCCATCATCAACGAATTGCGTTCCCGCGCCGCGATGAAATCGATGGGGCCGTTCGCACTCGACGTGCTCTATGCACGCGCCAAGGCGAAGATGTGGGCGAAGGTCGAGCGCCTCAAGAAATATCCGGAACTCCAGATTTCCGATTTCGGCACGCGCCGCCGCCATAGTTTCCTGTGGCAGCGCTGGTGCGTCGAAGCGCTGAAGGAAGGGATCGGTCCGGCCTTCACCGGCACCAGCAACGTGCTCCTCGCCATGGACAGCGACCTCGAAGCGCTCGGCACCAACGCGCACGAACTGCCGATGGTGCTGGCCGCGCTTGCCAACAACGACGCGGAATTACGCGCCGCGCCCTACAAGGTGATGAAAGACTGGCAGAGCTATTATGGCGGCAATCTCCTGATCGTCCTGCCCGACGCTTTCGGCACCGCTTCCTTCCTCAAGAACGCGCCTGACTGGGTGGCGGACTGGACGGGCTTCAGGCCCGACAGCGCCCCGCCGGTCGAAGGCGGCGAGCGGATCATCGCCTGGTGGCGGGAAAGGGGAAAGGATCCGAAGAAGAAACTCCTGATCTTCTCCGATGCGCTCGACGTGGATACAATGGAGGAGACCTTCCGCCATTTCCGCGGCAAGGTGAGAATGGGTTTCGGCTGGGGCACCAACCTCACCAACGATTTCGTCGATTGCGCGCCCGAGCGCAACGACCAGCTGCGCGCCATATCGCTCGTCTGCAAGGTCAGCGGCGCCAATGGCCGGCCGGCGGTGAAGCTCTCCGACAATCCGCTGAAGGCGACAGGCGACCCGGTGGAGGTCCAGCGTTATCTCAAGGTGTTCGGCAGCAAGGACCGGGTCAAGCAGGCCGTGAAAGTATAGCCGGCAGCATGAAGTTGTTGCTTCAGTGCCCCGCCTTCTTCTGATTTCCACTGGACGCGCCGACGCCGACGGAAATATCGCCCCATGTCCGGACATCCCAGTTTCCGAGCTTGAAACTATTGCCGTCGCTGGAGCCGATCCGGTCGTCGCGCCGGTTCGGGTCCGTCGTGGTGACGTGATAGTGGCCCTTCACACCGAGGAGATCGCTTGTCTCCCCTGACCAGCCGCCTGTCTGTCGGTTCGCCGGTTCGGCATGGGAAAACGGTACGAACAGGAAAAGGAGAGCGGCGGCCGCAATCGACCGTGCCAGCGCTTTCGTCAGCCATATGCCCATCGTTCATGTCCCTGCTTCAATCTCTCGAAGAATAGCCCGCCGGGCACAGGAAGGCAAAACGCCGAGGCTCCCGTCAGATGTGGAGCGCGTGCCCGAGCGTGCGCAGCGCCGCCTCGTGGAAAGCTTCACCCAGCGTGGGATGGGTATGGATCGTGCCGGCAACGTCTTCCAGCCTCGCCCCCATCTCGATCGCAAGGCCAAAGGCGGCAGCGAGTTCCGATACACCCTGCCCCACCGCCTGGATGCCGAGCACCAGATGATTGTCGGCGCGCGCGACGACACGGACGAAGCCGTCTTCGGCTTCCATGATCATGGCGCGGCCATTGGCGCTGAAAGGGAACTGCCCGACCTTGATCTCGCGGCCGGTTGCCCGCGCCTCCTCCGGCGACAGCCCGGCCGTCACCACCTCCGGATCGGTGAAGCAGACGGCGGGAATTGCGCGCCGGTCCCAGTTCCTTTTATGACCGGCGACGATCTCGGCTACCATCTCGCCCTGCGCCATCGCCCGGTGCGCCAGCATCGGCTCGCCGGTCACGTCGCCGATGGCATAGACGCCGCGCATGGAGGTCCGGCACTGGTCGTCGACGCGGATGAAGCGGCCGTCACGGTCGAGCGCCAGTTCCTCCAGCCCCCAGCCCTCGACAAAGGGCCTGCGGCCGACGGTCACGAGGATCGTGTCGGCCGC
>SCRB01000759.1 GCA_004299545.1 Rhizobiaceae bacterium | reverse complement strand
CCTATTTCAACTGGAAAAAGAAATATGACGGGCTGCTGCCGACGGAGATGAAGCGGCTGAAGCAGCTTGAGGATGAGAACGGCAAGCTCAGGAAGCTGGTGGCGGATTTATCGCTGGACAAGGAGATGCTGCAGGACGTGATCCGCCGAAAACTGTCAGGCCTGGTCGCAAACGCGAGTTGGTGGCGAATACCTGTGCTGACTGGAACGTGTCGATCCGGCGAGCCTGCCGGGTTCTGGAGTTCGACACATCGACCTATCACTACAAGTCCCGTCGCCGTGATCAGGCCGGCATCGAAGCTCGGATCAAGGAAATCTGCGCGACGCGGGTCCGCTATGGGATACCGGCGCGTTCACGTGCTGCTCAAACGCGAGGGCTGGGATATCAACATGAAGCAGACCTATCGGATTTACAGGGACTTAGGGCTTCAACTCGGGAACAAGACACCGAAAAAGCGCGTGAAGGCGAAGCTACGAGACGATCGTCAGCCCGCCATCGAGCCCAACGACGTGTGGGCGATGGACTTCGTTCACGACCAGCTTGCGACCGGAAAGAAGGTCCGTGTCCTGAAGGTCGTCGATATGTTCTCGCGCTACGTGCCGGCGCTCGACCCGCGGTTCAGCTATCGTGCCGAGGACGTGGTTAGGACGCTGGAATAGGCAGGGGAATCGGGTGAAGGATTATGCGGCGATGAGGCTTTCGAGGTAATCGTCGTCCCAAGCGGCGGTTTTCAGCCGCAGACGGACTGAATCGCGGCCCCTGGCCTTGCGGGCGAGGTTTGCAGCCATGTGCTTGAGGGTGACGAAGTTTTCCGGGGCATTGGCGGTCCTGACGCGGCATTCATCATCACGGAAGGTCATGTCGAGAACCCAGTGCAGGCTGTTTTCCACCGCCCAGTGGTCACGCACGACCGGGCCGAGCCGTTCGGCCGGCAAGGCCGAGGACGTCAGGTAATAGCGTGTTTCGCATTCGGTCTTGCTCCCGATTTGGCGCGCACTGTCGACGATGATGAGGCCCTTCAGGCCCGGCCATTCATGGTGCTCGTTGAGCCATCAGACATCATGCACCGCAGTGACGTGGCGGGTCTCGATGCGGCCGTGATCACCGTCGACCGTCTTGGCGGTGCTGATCGTCGTATCGGAAAAACCTTTTGCTTTCTGCTCCTTGACGAACAACTCAACGTCCCCGCGCAGGCTGCCCTGATTACCCTTCAGGGCGAGAACATAATCCGCCTTCTTGCCGATGATCTTCTGTGAATGACGCGCTGGCAGCCCATCGCATCGATGGTGACGATGGCGCCTTCGATTGCCAGAAGGTCGAGTAGCGCCGGGATGGCGACGATCTCGTTGGCCTTCTCGTCGACCTTTGTCTGCGCCAGCACCAGACGCTGACGCGTCGCAAAGGCCGAGACCATGTGGATGGCGTCCTTCGCGCCTTTCCTGCCCGACCGCCGCGAGGTCTTGCCGTCGATGGCGATAACTTCCGCCGGCGTTTTGGTCAGCGCCGCCACAAAGGCGAGGAAGCAGCGCCGGAAGGCTTCGGCGTCCAGCGTGGCGAAAATGTCGCCCAGATGATCGTGCGAGGGCGTGCCGTCGGCAAACGGGCGGAAGCGGCGCAAGAGCGAAAGCTTCTTCTCACCAAAGCGCGCAATGTCGGTGAAGCCCTCCGCGCCCGCCAAAACCGCCAGCAACGCCAGCAGCAGGATCTCATCGAGCGGATATGTCACCTTGCCGGCCTGCCGGTGGTCCGGCAAATCCCCGAAATGCTCCAGAAAAACCGTCGCTTCAAACCCTGCCGCAGCCGTCCTGTCCAGATCATTCATCATCCGCTCCGCCAATATCAAATCAGTGGCGCCAGATCGATCCACAACATCACAAGCCTGTCACCCCTTTCTTCGCCCGATTGCCCTGCTGGAATAGGTTGGTTGTGTTGCAAACTTTTAGGACGGCGAGCGATAGCGCTTCCTTGGACGCAATTCAGGCGGCGATTGCCTCGAACTGTTCCTTGAGGGAGGGTGTCGGGTTGAAGGCAAAGCGGGCGACCCTGCCGCTTCCGCATCATGTGAACCATCTCAATGCCGGCCAGCACCACGGCTGCCGAGGAGAATGACTTGAAGCCTATCGTTGGTCGCACCTGTCGCTTGATGCGATGATGATCCTGCTCGATTCGGTTATTCAAGTATTTGCTGCTGCGGATGCTGATCGGCTTCAACCCTCGCCGTGAGCGATCCCGCAAGCGGCTCTCGGCATCGCAGGAGATGATCGCCTCCCGGTTGGTGTGGCTGCCGTCGATGACGATACGATCCGGTCGGCCATGGCGTGCCAAAGCCTTGCGCATGAAACGCTTTGCCGCCGGCAGGTCACGGTGTTGACTGAACCAGAATTCAACGGTGTCTCCTGCACTGTCGATGGCCCTGTAGAGATACATCCACTGTCCGCGTGCCCTGATATAGGCCTCGTCCATATGCCACCTGCCGCCGACGGCTCGCTTCCGACGATTGAAGCGCTTCTACAGCACCGGCGAGAAATGAACGACCCAGCGAGGGATCATC
>SCRB01000758.1 GCA_004299545.1 Rhizobiaceae bacterium | reverse complement strand
ACGGCCTGCAGAAAGCGACGAAGCAGGAAAAGGGCCATGCCGACAGCTCTCCTTTCGGTCGGCGTTAGTGATCGCCCTTCCAGCTCATACGGTTGAGGAACAGGCTCTCATTCGCGGTCGGCTTCCATTCAAGGCTCTTGGACGCGCCGTATATCGTCGCGTCCTCATAAAGCGGCAGCAGCGGAACATCGTCCCTGACGATCTTGCTCACCTTCTCGTAGGCGTCCAGACGCTTCTGCTTGTCCAGAGTGCTGCGGCCTGTGTCGAGGAGATCGTCAACCTGCTTGTTGTCATACCGCGACCAGGAGCTTTGGGAATCGAGCAGCGGATACATGATGCCGTCCGCGTCCTGACAGGCGCAGGACCAGCGTAGGAAGCTCAGCATCGGCTGCGTGTCCTTCGGTCCTTGCGCAACCTTGAGATAGGTGGAGATGTCCGACATCTGGATTTTCACGTTCAGGCCGATCTGCGTGAGCATCTGCTGCAGCGCCTGGACGACCCGTTGATCGAAGACCGGAGCCGTCGCCAGTTCCAACGGCGTTTTCGCGGGTTTGCCCACTTCCGCGAGAAGCGCCTTCGCCTTCGCGGGATCATAGGTGAAAGGCATGATGTTCTTCGACCAGCCGAACGAGACCGGCGCCACGATCTGGTTGACCACTTTGCCCTGGCCGGAGAGGATGCCCTGGACAATGCCTTCCCGGTCGATCCCGTAGGCGATGGCCTGACGAACGCGCTTGTCGTTAAGCGGCGGCTTGCGGGTGTTGAAGGAGAGAAAGGAAAGACGCTCGCTGAGCACGCTTAATGGCTGGGCGCTGGTCGCCGATTTCAACGCTGCTGCCTGATCGGAGTCCAGGCTGACAACGAGATCGGCCGTTCCCGCCTCCAGGTCGGCAACACGGGTCGAGGATTCCGGCACGACGCGGAAGACGACCGTCTTGAACGGACCTTTTTTCCCCCAATAGGAATCGTTGCGCTCCAGCGTGACGGATACCCCGCGTTTCCAGGAAACGAATTTGTAGGGGCCGCTGCCGATCGGGTGCAGATTGAAGGCTTCGTTTCCTACCTTTTCGACAACGTGCTTGGGAACGATCGAAAGCTTGACAAGCTGTGCCAGAAGAACCGGATAGGGCACGGCCGTTGTCAGCACCACCGTATGGTCATCGGTCGCCTTGGCATCGGTGATCTGGTTGAACTGGCTGAGTTGCGGGCTCGCAAATTTCCGGTCGATGATGCGTTTCACCGAGAAAACGACATCGTCCGCCGTCAGAGGCGTTCCGTCCTGAAATTTGATGTCTTGCCGCAGAGAGAATCGCATTTCCGTTGGCGACAGCTGTTTCCAGGATATCGCCACCTGCGGCGCGATCTTGCCGTCATCGTCACGGGTAACGAGATTGTCGAAGATGTTGCGATAGACATCGTAGCTGTCCGGATTCCAGTTCCTTTGCGGATCGAGCGACGACGGTTCACCCGCCAGATCGACGGTGAACTTCTCCTTTGGTGCCGCCACGGACCATGATGGGGTTACCGGAAGTGCGGCAATCGCAATCACAGCGGC
>SCRB01000757.1 GCA_004299545.1 Rhizobiaceae bacterium | reverse complement strand
GGCGCGCCGTGCTCGCCACCGATGGAAGCGATATTGACGATCCGCCCGTAGGCCTGCTTCTTCATGACCGGAAGGACGGCCTGCGTGACGAGGAAGGCGCCCTTGGCGTTGACGTCGAGGACGGCGTCCCAGGTTTCTTCCGGCAGGTGCTCCACGTCGCTTGCGATCAGGATGCCGGCATTGTTGACCACGGCGTCGATGCGGCCGGATTCGGCAATGATCGCGGAAATCATTTTCTGGACGGCTCTCTTGTCGCTTACGTCGGCGATGGCGACAAAGGCCCCGCGCCCCATTGCCCGGATGGCGTCGGCAACGTTTTGCAATTCTTCTTTCTGGCGCTCAACGTCATTGACCGCGACATCGTATCCGCGCCTGGCGAGGCCGAGTGCGATCGCCCGGCCGATGCCGCGGCTGGCGCCGGTGACGAGGGCTGTCCGGGGCGGAGTGATGTTGGTCATGCCTGCTTCTCCTTGGACGTCAGATGGCGGTGTAGCCGCCATCGACCATGAGTGTGGTTCCGGTGATGTAGCTCGCGGCGTCGGACACCAGGAACAGGACAGCATTGGCAATCTCGCCCGGCTCCGCCAGCCGTCCCATCGGGGTCGAGGCGAGCCACGTCCCGTACCAGTCCGGATTGCTGCGGCCGGCCAATGTGAGTTCGGTGGAGACGTAACCCGGCGCGACGGCGTTGACGCGCACGCCCGTCTTCGCCCATTCCACCGCCAGCGACTTGGTGAGCAGGTTGACGCCGGCCTTGCTGGAGTTATAGGCCGCCTGCGGCTGCGGATGGACGGGCACGCTGCCGCAGATCGACGCGATATTGACGATCGCGCCGCGCCCTGCCGTCACCATCGCAGCGCCGAATATTTGCGAACAATAGAAGACGCCGTTCAGGTTGACGTTGAGCACGCTCAGCCAGTCGTCCTCGGTGACGTCGAGCGCCGGCGCGTTCTTCACGATGCCCGCATTGTTGACGAGGATGTCAACGCTGCCGAGCGTTCGGTTGATGTTGTCCGACGCCGCCCGAATGCTTGCCTTGGAGGTCACGTCCATTTCGACGGCGGTCGCGGCATCATCGCGGATGGCGTTGAGTTCCTGTGCCGCCCTGCCGGCCGCTTCGATGTCGCGGTCGGCCACGGCGACACGGGCACCGGCAAGGACAAGGGTTTCGGCGACGGCCCGGCCGATGCCGCGCGCCCCACCGGTGACGGCCGCGACGCGACCGGTCGCCATGAAGGTGGAAAGGGGACTTGCATTTGTCATGATGCCCTCACCACTAGTTCTGCCGTACCGCCTTCAACGCCGGATAAAGCGCGCGATAGCGAGCGTAGATATCCTCGTAGAGCGCGGCCTCGCGCTTCCGCGGCTCGATACGCGTGCCGGGCTTCACCATCGCGGCGATGCCTTCGTCGATCGAAGCGAAATGGCCAGCGCCCTTGGCGGCAAGCACCGCCGCGCCGACCGAGGGCGCGTCACGCGAGGCGGGAATGGCGACCGGCAGCCCGGCCGTGTCGGCGTGGATCTGCAGCCA
>SCRB01000074.1 GCA_004299545.1 Rhizobiaceae bacterium | reverse complement strand
GCCGATCTTCGCCGCAACGAAGCTGGTGGAAGAGGAACTCGGGCCTCACCACATCGCCTCCGACATAGGCTGCCATCTGTTCTCGATCATGCCGCCCTTCGAGCTTGGCGCGACGACGATGGGCTACGGTCTCGGTCCGGCCTCCGCCTCGGCCTTCAATGCGCCGGACGCGAAGCGGCGCTCGATCTCCTTCGTCGGTGACGGCGGCTTCTGGCACAACGGCCTCACCTCCTCCATCGGCAATGCCGTTTTCAACAAGAACGACGGCGTCATCGTCATCGTCGACAATTATTATTCGGCCGCAACCGGCGGGCAGGACATCCTCTCTTCGCGTGCCGACAACAGGACCAAGTCGACCAAGCATCCGATCACCGAAGCCGTCAAAGGCATGGGCGCGAAATGGGTCCGTCACGTCGATCGCACCTATGACGTGACGAAGATGCGTGCGACGCTGAAGGAGGCACTGACCACGCCGGAGAAGGGGCCTAAGGTGATCGTCGCCTCGTCGGAGTGCATGCTGAACCGCCAGCGCCGCGAACGCCCGCTCCTGCAAAAGGCGATCAAGGGCGGCGAGCGGGTGGTAAAGCCGCGCTTCGGCGTGGACGAGGACGTCTGCACCGGAGATCATGCCTGCATGCGGCTTTCCGGCTGCCCGTCGCTGTCGGTCAAGGCGCTGGACGACCCGCTGCGCGACGACCCCGTCGCCCATATCGACCAAAGCTGCGTCGGTTGCGGCAATTGCGGCGAGGTCGCGGACGCGGCCATTCTCTGCCCGTCCTTCTACCGCGCCGACACCGTCCACAATCCCACCGGCATGGAACGCCTCGCCGACCGGATGCGCAAGAGCGTGATCTCCTGGCTCCAGAAACACCGCGACCGCCGCCGCATCCGTTTCGCGGGGGCCTGAAATGGACGCTCCCTTCGCTTCAACAGTGGATACTGTCGAGGCCGACCGCATTATCAGCATCGCGATCCTCGCCGTCGGCGGCCAGGGCGGCGGCGTTCTCACCGAATGGATCGTCGATACAGCGGAACGCAACAGCTATCGCGCGCAATCGACCTCGGTTGCCGGCGTCGCCCAACGTACCGGCGCGACGATCTATTACATCGAGATGTGCCCGGACCGCGGCCGCCAACCTATCTTCTCGCTCTCACCGACGCCCGGCGACGTCGACGTGCTGATCGCCGCCGAACTGATGGAGGCTGGCCGCGCTATCCTGCGCGGCTTCGTCACGCCGGACCGCACGACGCTGATCGCCTCGGCGCACCGCATAGCGGCGGTTTCCGAAAAGATCGTGCCGGGCGACGGGCGCGGCCGTTCTGAGGAGGTCGACGCCGCTGCACGCAAGGCCGCCATGACCTTCATTTCCTTCGACATGGAGAAGATCGCGGTCGAAACCGGCAGTGTCATTTCCGCCAGCCTTTTCGGCGCGCTCGCAGGATCCGGAACCCTCCCCTTCCCGCGCGAAAGCTTCGAGGAAACCATCCGCGCCTCTGGCCGGGGTGTCGAGGCGAGCCTCAGGGCATTCGGCAGAGCCTGCGAGACAGCCGCGAAAGGCGAGGTCGCGGACGATGCGGCAAGCCCCTCGCCCGCAAGGCCAATTGAGGAAGCCACCGGCTCGCCGCGCCTTGTCCGCGCATGGCGGCAGATCCTCGACCGCATCGCGAAACTGCCGGCTGCCGTCCAGGAAATGGCGAGGTTCGGCGCACAGAAGGTTGTCGATTATCAGGACCCGGAATACGGGATGGAGTATCTGGACCGGCTGGACAGGGCGATCGCCTGTGACAGCGAGGAAAAAGGCTACGAACTGTCGAAGGCTGCGGCGAAATATCTCGCCAACGCGCTCTGCTACGACGACATCATCCGCGTCGCCGACCTGAAGACGCGCTCGACCCGTTCGGCGCGCGTTCGCCGCGAGGTCGGGGTCCCGGGCGAGGCAGTGCTCCACGTCACCGAATATTTCCATCCGCGTATCGAGGAATTCTGCGGGACGCTGCCGGCAAGATTGGGGAGCTGGATCGAAGCCCGGCCGGGCCTTGCGCGATGGCTCGACAAGCGGCTCAACAAGGGGCGCCATATCCGAACGGACGGCGTTTTCGGCTTTTCGGCGTTATGGGCGATCGCCGGCCTGAAGCGCTGGCGCCGCTCGCTGTTGCGCCACCGTGTCGAGACCACCCATGTCGACGCGTGGTACAAGATGGCGCTCGATCGGGCGCAGTCGGACTATAGCCTTGCGGTCGAGATCCTCAAATGCCGCCGGCTGATCAAGGGCTACAGCGACACGCATGCCCGCGGCCTGTCGAAATATGACCGCGTCATCTCCGCGATTGCGATGCTCGAAGGCCGCGACGACGGTGCCGACTGGCTGCGCCGCCTGCGCGAAGCGGCGCTCAAGGACGAGAAGGGCGAAATGCTCGACGGCGCCCTTGCCACCATCGCCAGCTTTGCAGGCGGGGCCGATGCCGGCCCGGAGCGTGACGGCTGAAATTCGATACTCCACACACCCTTGACACATTCATAACCTATCGGTTATTTATCTAATCAATAGCTGACAGGTTATGAATTACGATGGCCGAGCCGCAGGATATCCTTTTCAGAACGCTTGCCGATCCGACACGCCGGGCCATTTTCGAGCGTTTGTGCCGAGAGGGCGAGCAAACGGTCGTGGCGCTGACGGCTCGCGCCGGGGTTTCGCAGCCGGCAGTCTCGAAACATCTCGGCGTCCTGAAACAGGCCGGCCTTGTGCACGACCGGCATGAGGGGCGCCAGACGCACTACAGCGCCGAGCCCAGGGCGCTCGCTCCCCTGACCGACTGGACGAACCGGCTGACGGGCTTCTGGGAGCGCCGGTTCGACGATCTTGAAAATCTCCTCACGAGGATGGACCGATGAACGAAACTGCCAACGAAACGCTCTCCGTCACGATCGAACGGGAATTTCCACACCCGCCGGGAAAAGTCTGGCGCGCGCTCACCCAACCGCATTTGATCGAGGCGTGGCTGATGAAGAACGATTTCAAGCCGGCCGTGGGCCATCGCTTCAATCTTCGCGGCGAGTGGGGCGGCGTGCTGGATTGCGAAGTCCTTGCCATGGAGCCGGAAAGGACCCTGTCCTACAGTTGGAACTTCGCCCATGAGGACGCGGCCTACGACCTGCAGAGCGTGGTGGTCTTCACGCTGACGCCGACAAGCGGCGGGACGCATTTGCGCATGGAACAGTCGGGCTTCCGGCCGGACCAGAAGCAGGCTTATGGCGGAGC